>JAYVOX010000835.1:0-10989 GCA_043757695.1 Schlesneria sp. | reverse complement strand
GAAGACGAGCCTGATCCACGGGCTGTTGATTTGGCGAACCAGCCACTGCGCATCCTGCGGCGTGTGCAACGCTCCGGAGATGTGAGCCTTGATCGCGACGACCGTCTTGTGGGACGAGGCAACTCGTTCCCAGTCTTTCAGGGCGACAACCATCTTGTCGCGAAGCTGTTCCCACTCGGTCGGCTTTCCGCCGAGAACCGTTTCGACCACGGGTGGCTCGGCCGGTGCCAGGTCATGCGCCAAGTCGCAGACCTCCTTGAGTCGTTCCACATTCGTTTGATGTTGAGCCTCGGGGACGGCGAGGCCCAGGTTCTCCATCAGGCAGGGGAGATCGAGCGCGAGGTCATTCAGTTGCGAGCGGAGTGTCGTGCGATCGGCCTTCGTCAACACCGCCGCATCACACGGCCAGCCCTTCAGGCAGGCCAGTTCGACACCGCTATAGCCGATGTCGGCGCAAACCTTCAGTGCCTCGAAGACCTTGAGTGATCTCATCCCATAGAGACTGAAGCCGAACCCAATGCGAGCGGGCGGCGCGGCGATGGCATTCGCCCGCAGCACGGCCAGTCCCGCCGAAGCCGCTGAAACTTGCAGGAACTCACGCCGCGAAATGGGGAGGGGAACAAACATTTCTCAAACTCCGCTCGGTCGGTCAGAGATTCGGGGAATTCAGTGCAACGTGAACTGTCAGGTGCGGCGACAGCGTAGTTCAAACCGGCTTCTGTCAAAAGCCGGACGACTCGCGCCAGTCGCTCTGTCAACTTGGCAGAGCGTGGAGAGTACGAAGAGCCGGAATCGTCGCGGTCGCTCACTCTGGAAAGGAGTTATGGCAACTGAGTGCGGTCGGCACGTTGGTTGCTTTGTGTCGAAGACTGTCGTGGAATCCGCCTCGGTGGCAGAGAGTCTCTGTTTCCCGGTCAAGGGTTCTGCTGAGTCGGAGTGAGCAAGTTGCCTCGTTCCGTCAACATGCGTTTGCAGGCAAACTCTGTAGTTGCAACTGAAAGATTGTTGTCCGACCAAGCCCGTTCTGATGCTTGAGGAGTCGCTGTGGCCAAGCTGATTAGTTTCGATGAGGAAGCTCGCAAGAGCTTGCTTGAAGGCGTGTCCAAGTTGGCACGAGCTGTCAAGAGTACGCTCGGTCCGCGTGGCCGGAATGCAGTGCTCGACAAGGGCTGGGGTGCCCCAAAGGTGACCAAGGACGGCGTGACCGTCGCTCAGGACATCGACCTCGAAGACAAGTTCCAGAACATGGGCGTGCAGCTCGTCAAGGAAGCTGCTTCCAAGACGAGCGATGTCGCGGGTGACGGCACCACGACCGCCACGGTTCTGGCTGAAGCGATCTATCGCGACGGCCTCCGATACGTCGCCAGTGGCTGCGATCCGATGGCCTTGAGCCGCGGTGTGCAGAAGGCTGTCGATGTGGTGGTGGCGGAGTTGAAGAAGCTCGCCAAGCCCGTGAAGGCTGACGACCGCAAGGCCATCGAAACGGTTGCCTCCATCGCCGGAAACAATGACAAGGAAGTCGGGAAAATTCTCGCCGACGCCTTGATGAAGGTTGGCAAGGACGGCGTCATCACCGTTGAAGAAGGCCGCCAAGTTTCGACCGAAGTTGAGCTGGTCGAAGGGATGCAGTTCGAGCGGGGCTATCTCTCGCCGCACTTCGTCACCAATGTCGATCATCAAGTCGCCGAGTTCGACAACTGTCGCATCCTGATCTACGAAGAAAAGATCAGCAGCGCGAAGTCTCTGGTGCCACTGCTCGAGAAGACCTCGAAAGCCGGTGTCACGCTGCTCATCATCGCCGAGGACATCGAAGGGGAGGCCCTCGCTACGCTCGTCGTGAACAAGATGCGCGGCATCCTGAAAATTTGTGCGGTGAAGGCTCCCGGTTACGGAGATCGTCGCAAGGCGATGCTCGAAGACATCGCCGTCCTCACCGGCGGCAAGGCGATCTTCAAGGACTTGGGTGTCAAGCTTGAGAACGTCGAGCTGAGTGATCTCGGCACGGCGAAGAAGATTCGTGTCGATGCCGAGAACACCACTGTGATTCAAGGCGGTGGCAAGAAGGCCGACATCGAAGGCCGTGCCGCGATGATTCGCCAGGAAATCACCAAGACCGACAGCGAGTACGATCGCGAGAAACTGCAAGAACGTCTCGCCAAGCTGGCTGGTGGCGTGGCTCAGATCAGCGTCGGTGCTCACACCGAAACCGAGATGAAGGAACGCAAGGACTTGATCGACGATGCTCTCGCCGCTACGCGAGCCGCCATCGAAGAAGGGGTCGTTCCTGGCGGCGGTGTCGCACTGCTGCGATGTGCCGGCGTGCTGGAGAAGCTCAAGCTGGAAGGCGACGAGCGTCACGGTGTGTCGCTCATCAAGAGCGTCATCGAAATGCCGATTCGCACAATTGCCGAGAACGCCGGTCTCGACGGGGCCGTCGTGGCCAACAACGTCAAGAAGTCGAAGGACAAGTCGCACGGTTACGACGCTCTGAACGAGCGTTATGGCGACATGTTCGAGTTCGGCATCGTCGATCCCGCTAAGGTGGTTCGCTCGGCCCTGCAAAACGCCGCCAGCGTAGCGTGCCTGCTGCTCACCACCGACTGCATTGTGGTGGAAGCTCCGAAACCTCCGTCCGACGATCACGGCCACGACGACCATCACGATGGCGGTGGGATGGGCGGCGGCATGGGAGGAATGGGTGGTGGCATGGGCGGCATGGGAATGGGTGGCATGGGCGGGTTCTGAAAAAGCTTCTCGCTGCTAGCTTTTAGCTGAAGGCAAAAGGGGGGCGGGCGGCGAAAGTGGACTCGGTGTCCGTGAGAGTGGAGCTTCTAGGGAAGTGCCACTCGCCAAGATTTAGTGACGACTTCAAACAAACATTCGACGGCGGTTCTCCTTCTGGCTAACCGCTAAAAGCCAATAGCTCACAGCTCTTCAAAGGATCTCTCAATGAATCTCAAGCCTCTCGATGATCGCGTTGTGGTTGAGCCGCTGACGGCGGAAGAGAAGACGGCGGGCGGCATCGTGTTGCCGGATGCCGCCAAGGAAAAGCCCCAACGTGGCAAGGTGCTCGCAGTCGGTCCCGGCCGGTTGCTCGACAGCGGTGAACGCTGCCCGGTGGCTGTGAAGGTGGGCGACGAAGTCCTCTTCGCCAAGTACGGTGGCACCGAAATCGAAGTCGAAAAGAAGGAAGTCAAGATCCTGCGCGAGTCCGATATTCTCGCGAAGGTGACGGCCTGATGAAGAAGGAGTCAGGGGTCAGGAGTCAGGGGTCAGTACGACCCCGACTCTGATGTGATTCTTGCTGACTCCTGTCCCCTGATTCCTGACCCCTGCATTTATCTTCCGTATTCCCACAGGAGCCTCTCGTGGCTAAGCAACTGTTGTTCGATGATCGTGCTCGCCTCAAGCTGCAACGTGGCGTTGAAACTCTGGCGAAGGCTGTCGCGGTGACGATGGGCCCAACCGGGCGAAACGTCATCATCGACAAGTCGTTCGGCAATCCCGTCGTGACCAAGGACGGCGTGACCGTCTCGAAGGAAGTCGAACTCGAAGACGCCTACGAACACATGGGCGCGAAGCTCGTGAACGAAGTCGCCTCGAAGACGAGCGACATCGCCGGTGATGGCACGACAACCGCCACGGTTCTCGCCCGGGCGATCTACAGCGAAGGGCTTCGCGGTCTGACGTTGGGAGCCAACCCGACCATCGTTCGTAAGGGGATCGAAAAGGCTGTTGATGCCGCGATCGCTCACGTTGAAAAGATGGCCAAGCCGGTCTCGTCGAAGGAAGAGATTGCTCAAGTCGGTGCGATCTCGGCCAACAACGATCGCGCGATTGGTGACTTGATTGCCGACGCAATGGAGAAGGTCGGCCGCGACGGTGTCATCACTGTTGAAGAGGGCAAAGGGAACTCGACGACGCTGCAAACCGCCGAAGGGATGCAGTTCGACAAGGGCTACGTTTCGCCGTACCTCGTGACGCACCCCGAGGAAATGAAGTGCATTCTGGAGGATTGCTACATCCTCATGTTCGAGAAGAAGATTTCGAGCCTGCGCGATTTCGTGCCGATCCTCGAAAAGGTCGCTCAGCGCAGCAAGCCGCTGCTGGTCGTGGCCGAAGACGTGGACGGTGAGGCTCTGACCGCGATTGTCGTCAACAAGCTGCGAGGCGTGCTGCAAATCTGTGCCGTGAAGGCTCCCGGATTTGGCGATCGTCGTAAGGCAATGATGGGTGACATGGCGACGCTGACCGGCGGAACGCTGATCTCGGAAGACCTTGGCATCAAGCTGGAGTCGGTCGAACTCAGTCACCTCGGCCGTGCGAAGAAGATCGAAGTGACCAAGGACGCCTGCACGATCATCGAAGGTGCTGGCAATCCTGATGAGATCAAGGCTCGTGTCGAGCAGATCCGCCGTCAGATCGAAGCGACCGAAAGCCAGTACGATCGCGAGAAATTCCAAGAACGTCTCGCCAAGATCACTGGTGGCGTGGCGATCATCTCGGTTGGTGCCGCGACCGAAGCCGAAATGAAGCAGACCAAGGCCCGCATGGAAGACGCCCTGCACGCAACTCGCGCCGCTGTCGAAGAGGGCATCCTCCCCGGTGGTGGTGTGGCGTTGCTGCGAGCCATCGAAGCGGTCAGCGAAGTGAAGGCCAAGGGCGACGAGAAGATCGGCGTTCAGATCGTCATCAAGGCGCTCGAAGCCCCGATTCGTCAGATCGTCAACAACAGCGGTTTTGACGGCAGCGTGGTGGCCGACGAAGTTCGCAGCATGTCGGTGAACACCGGTTACGATGCCAACACCGGCAAGTACGTCGATATGTACAAGGCTGGCATCATCGATCCGGCCAAGGTCGTGAAGAGTGCCCTCCGCAACGCCGCTTCGATTGCCGGTCTGATGCTGACCACCTCGGTCCTCGTCACCCGCAGCGACGACACCGACGGCAAGGCCAAGAGCAAGGTCGAAGGTGCGGTGCGATAAGCACAGTAGATGGTGGGTTCACCGGGATGTTCCCGGAGTGAGTTTTGCTTTGCTTAGTTTAGAAGATGTGATGACAAAGTCTGTCGGTATTGCAGCGTTTGGCACTGCGATTGGAGTTCCCTTTTGGGGAATCGGGCTCGTCGTTGTTGGGCTCGTCGCAGTCGGAGGCGGCATTGGCTACGTGATTGGTGGGTCCATTAGTTCTGCTGCGGCAGGCGCGGGGATTGCTGCGATTTCGTGAGCTTATGGCAGTATCGGTGAGATGCCTATGTGTCTCGATGGCGATTTATTGACTCTGAGCGTTGTGTGATGTGTTTTCTGAGAGTCGAGCAGTGAGCACACGCTAAAAAAATTTAGTGTGTGCGGGGTAATTGAAGACCAGATTTTGGTCACCGTAGTATTTGCGAAGTCTGAATGTGCGTAGTGTCGCCCGACTTCTGGTTGGACTGAGTCACAGACAGTTGCAGCAACGAGCCGCCGGGCCACCACCCGGCGGTTCGTTGTGTATAACGGCGGAGCGTGCGATGCCGACAATACTTCGAATTGGTCGCTATCGTTTTTTCTTTTACAGCAACGAAGGTCAGAAACCGCCGCACATTCACGTTGAGTCCGGCGAAGACGCCGCCAAGTTCTGGCTGAACCCCATGGGGTTGTCTGCCAATCATGGATTCAATGGAAGAGAATTGACCGAGATCGGGCAGTTGATCGAGGAACATCAGATCGAACTCGTCGAGGCATGGAATGAGTACTTCAACTGTTAGCGTGGCATCACCCGTGCGTTCGTTTCGACCGACGGTCGCACTCGCCAAGTCTGTTGATTTCAGTGATGAGATGTTGCGGGTGACACTGACCGATGGCCGAGTCATTTGTGTGCCTGTCGCTTGGTTTCCCTCGTTACTTCACGCCACGGCCGAACAGCGAGCGAACTGGCGAATTGGTGGTCACGGAATTGGATTGCACTGGCCGGACTTGGATGAAGACCTGCTGGTCGCGGGTTTGCTGAGCGGCGGGGCGGACTGATGAAGCAGTTGGAAAGGACAGACATGACCGCACTGCTGGAACGAGCCTTCAGTGAAGCGGCCAAGTTGCCGCCGACGGAACAGGATGAATTTGCCGAGCGTTGGTTGGCGGAATTGGAGTCGGAACATCGCTGGCAGGAGTCATTCGCGGCCACTCAGGATGAACTCGCGATCTTGGCCAACGAAGCATTGAAGGAGCACGCAGCGGGACTGACTCAGCCACTTCGGCCGGAACAAATATGAAATCGCGGACGACTCAACAGTTTCGCGAAAGGCTTGATGCGCTGCCCGCCACCATCCGTGCGCAAGCGAGAACGGCCTACATGACGTTTCAGCAAAACCCGGCGCATCCCGGCCTGCAATTCAAGAAGGTTCACGACAAGTTGCCAGTTTACTCGGCTCGGATCAATCTGGATTATCGAGCCGTGGGTGTGATGGCCTCAGACGAAATTGTGTGGTTCTGGATTGGTCCTCACTCGGAATACGACAAAGTGCTGCGAAGACTGTGATGCGTGAATGAGATTGAAGTTCGTTTCGGTGTGATCTGGGAGTGGGGCCGTGATGGCGACGATGCGGTGTTATTACGAGGTGCTGTCGGTCAGCAAGACAGCGCCCGATGATGAGATTAAGAAGTCGTACCGCAAGCTGGCGGCGAAGCATCACCCTGATCGCAATCCGGGTGACGAGGCCGCTATCACTGCGTTTAAAGAGGCGGCTGAAGCCTTTGACGTGCTGAGCAATCCTGAGAAGCGGGCACGGTACGACCGCTTCGGTCATGCGGGTGTGCAGGGCGCGGCGGGAGGCGGAGGTGCCGGTGGCTTCGGCGATGTCGGCGACATCTTTGAAGCGTTCGGCGACATCTTTGGAGACATGCTCGGCGGAGGCGGTGGTCGGCGTGGTGGAAGCTCACGCGGGCGACGTGGCAACAGTTTGCAAACGTCGCTCACGGTGGAACTGCTCGACGCGGCCGTCGGTTGCACGCGCGAGATCGAGATCGACAAGAACGTCTCGTGCGTCACCTGCAAGGGGACGGGAGCCAAGCCCGGCACGAGGCCGACGAAGTGCGACTACTGCAACGGCAAAGGTCAGGTTGTTCAATCGCAGGGCTTCTTCCGAGTGCAGACCACTTGTCCCGCGTGTCGCGGCCAAGGCGATGTCGTTCGCGACAAATGCGTCGATTGCCGAGGGACGCGCGTTGTCTCGCGATCTTCAAAACTGGAAGTCAAAGTTCCGGCGGGGATCGACAACGGAATGCAGCTCTGTCTGCGTGGCGAGGGCGAACCGGGTGAAGGTGGTGGACCAGCGGGCGATCTCTACGTGGATGTGCGCGTGAAGCCGCATCCGTTGTTCGAGCGGAACGGCAAGCATCTGACGTGTGAAGTTCCGATCACGTTTGCTCAAGCCGCGCTCGGCACGGAACTCGACATTCCCATCCTGACGGGCAAGCATCACATCGCGGTTCCAGCGGGGACTCAGCCCGGCGAGATTCTTCGGCTGCGAGGCCAGGGAATGCCCGATGTTCAGGGCGGACCACGCGGAGACCTGCACGTTCAGTTTGATGTGGAGGTTCCGAAGAAGCTCACCAAGAAGCAGGAAGAATTGCTGAGACAACTCGCCGAACTTGATGACAAGCAAGTGAGTGCTCACCGCAAATCGTTCTTGGAATCCGTGACGGAGTTTTTTGGAGCGTCGAAGCCGGAAGAGTGAGTAATGCAGAGACCTGATCCCATCGGGACCAGCCCGGTGAGTCGAGACTCCGTGTGAGATGAGTGACAACGAGGTAAAAGCATGAGTAACGAAACAAACACCACGTCCGAAGCGGCTTCGGCGAACGCGGCCTCTGATTTGGAAGCAGGACTTACTGTGGAAGAGCAGCTTCAAGCAGCCTTGGCGGAGCGGGACCAGTTCAAAGACAAGTGGACGCGCGCGCTGGCCGATCATGACAACTATCGCCGCCGCATCGCGCGGGAGATGGATGAAGAGCGCAAGTACGCCGCCCTCCCGTTGCTCAAGACCTTGCTTCCGGCGTTCGACGGTTTGGATCGCGCGGTGTTCGCGGCGGCACAGTCGAAGAACGCCGACGAGCTGATCGGTGGAGTGCAGCTCACGATCCGGCAACTCGAAGCGGCGCTCAACGGCTTCGGGGCGAAGAGCATTGCGGCACTGGGACAGCCGTTCGATCCGAATCAACATGAAGCCATCTCACAAGCTCCCTCTGCCGAACATCCGCCGATGACGGTGCTACACGACATCGAACGCGGCTACATCCTTCACGATCGCATCGTCCGGCCGAGCAAGGTGATCGTCTCGATCGCACCACCGAGCGAATGAGCAGGAGATCGTTATCGACGTTCCGTTTTCCGTGTTCCGCAGAGCCAACTCATCGCGGCACCTGCGTCGCCTGTTCTTCGCCCTGGACTGATTCCTGCCCCTGACTCCTTCTTCCTCGGAGCCTGCCCATGCCAACCTACGACTACAAGTGCGATGCCTGCGACCATACTTGGGAAGAGTTCCACTCGATGTCGGCCGAGCCAACGAAGAAGTGCCCGACGTGTGGCAAGAAGAAGGCGCGGCGGCTGATCGGTGCCGGTGGCGGCGTGATCTTCAAAGGGACCGGCTTCTACCAGACCGACTATCGGAGCGACTCTTATAAGAAGGCGTCGGACGCCGACAAGGCTCCCACGCCGAGTACCGACTCCAAGAAGTCAGAGTCAGGTGGCAAGAGCGAGTCGGCAGGGAAGTCGTCCGACTGACATGACGCGATGCAGACCTGCATTCAACCAAGGCCAGCCTTCTCATTGCGTCGTCTTCAAGTCATCGGCCAGAAATCAGTCATCAGAGGGACTGAAGATCGCGTCATCTGACGGTCTTGTCAGCGGTACTGTCTTCATTCGATTGAGATAACTCCTATGATCTTCGCGTGTTGAACAAACTTCAACGCGGAATGCCCGCCCGGCAACGTGCTGGGTGGCATGGCCCGCGTCTGTGAATGAGTTCAAACCCCGGACATTGAGGGACTCTCATGAATCGCTATTCCAAACTGATGGTCTTGTGTCTGATCTGCCTGCTAGCAGCGCAGCCTGTGGGATTCGCTCAACGCAGTGGACGTGGCAACACCTCAATGATGAAAAAGCTGATGCAGGCTCAAACTCAGCAGGCGGAGGCACAGCAAAAGGCAGCTCAAGAGGCTGCCGCTCGTCAGGCCGCAATTGAGAAGCACAAGCGCGAGGTTCACGCCAGTGCCTCGAAGGCACGACACGACAAAGAAGATCAAGATCGAGAAGCGTTGATTGCCCGGCGCAAGGCAGCACCGGATCAAACCAATTCACCGCCGAAAGCGGCGGCTCAGAGCAAGCCCGCATCTGGGAACAAATGAGCAACACAGGAACGGCTCCACAGTTCGAGTCCACTCTTTGACGTGCCGTCGTTCTGTGTTGAGCTGACGATCCACGTTTTTGGCGGACGAACTTCCGTGATTAGGGTGCAAGGCATTTCATGGTTCGTCCGCAAACGTGTCCGATCTGTGGGAAGAACGTTCCCCCTGCGACCGATCCTTCAGCGGGACTGGCTCCGTTTTGCAGTCAGCGGTGCAAAGAGGTCGATTTCTTTCGCTGGTTTGACGGTCGGTATGCGATCGTTGAACCGCTCGATGCGGCCGATTTGGAAGACTTGGCGTCGAAGGCTTTCACTTCGGAATCGTTGTTGGAAGAATGAGTCGCACGTTGCGTGTGAAGTGGCCGGTCCCAAGTCGCTCTGGGCCACGCTGCTCTTCTTCGCCCCCTCAAGTTCATCTGTCGATTCCGTTGTTGGCCAATCTCTCCCGTGACCCGATTCCCTGAGCCGTTGCTGTTCGACTCGTACTTGCGGCCGCAGATTTGGGGCGGCGATGGATTAACCCGTCTGCTGGGTATGCCGCCGGTTGGCATGTCCGCTCCGAACGAGCACCCGCTCTCCTTAAAGCCGATCCCGTTCGGCGAAGCGTGGGTCTTGAGCACGCTTCCGGAACATCTCAGCCGCGTCACAAGGGGATCCTCTCGCGGCGAGACACTGGCTGAGTTATGGCAGCGTTCACGTCACGAATTGTGCGGAAGCGATGGCGCGAGCGCGGAGTTTCCTTGGCTCGTGAAATGGTTGGATTGTCACGGCGATCTCTCGTTGCAGGTTCATCCTGACGATGCCGCAGCTCAGTCGATGCTGGGACAGTCACACGGGAAGTCCGAGGCGTGGGTGGTTGTGGGTGTCGAGCCGAACGCGCGAATCTGCACGGGGTTGCTTCAAGGCGTGACGCGTGCGCAGTTCGAGTCGCATCTGGCGGCCGGAACGGTGGACGAATGTTTGCACTCGTTCGAGCCGCGCGTGGGGGATTGTCTTTCACTCCCCGCCGGGACTGTCCATACCGCGCGCGGCGTGCTGCTGGCGGAGATTCAACAGCCCAGTGATGTCACGTTTCGGCTGTTCGATTGGGATCGACTTGATGGCACGGGCCGACCGCGCCCGTTGCATCGCGAGCCGGGACTGAACGTCATCGACTGGCAGCAGGGACCGATTGCTCCGGTCGTCTCCCAACCCAAGGAACTGGCCCATTCGGGTGTCGTGGGCGAAGTGCTGCTGGAAACGGGCTGGGTCCGATTAGAACGCTTCACGATGTCGAGGTCTTGGTCCGCGGTCACGGGGGAATTGACCGCGTGGATGGTTCTCGCCGGGAATGTGCAGTTGTTCGATCTCGCCAACGACACGCGCTACGAACTCGCTCGCGGTGCGACCGTGTTGATTCCGGCCGGGCTTGGAGCGATCGAGTGGTCACCGTTGCCGAACGACGAGAGCTGCACGCTGCTCTGTATCGGTTATCCCCGCGACGGAGTTTCGCGCTGAAGGTTGCACGCTAATGGCGAGCGGCAAGTACGGGCATACCCAGTCGTAGGATGGACGCCTCGTCCGTCCGTCACAGCCAGCGGCAACTCGGACGGACGAGGCGTCCATCCTAC
>JAYVOX010000834.1:0-2971 GCA_043757695.1 Schlesneria sp. | reverse complement strand
CCACCGGAGATCGACGACGTTCGCGGTGGGCCTCGAAGACTCGACCCACCCTACAGCGACAGCGACACCTCACCGCTGCGGCACGATCTCGATCTCGTAAATTTTCGGCCAGTTCTTGCCGGTCACGAGGAGCCGATCGTTGGCTTCGTCATAGGCGATGCCGTTGAGGACATCTTCGCGGCTCTGACGTTGTCGCTCGGGATAAAGATTCGTCAGGTCGATCCAGCCGAGGACTTCACCGCTCTCGGGTGAGATGCGGGCGATGCGGTTCGTGTGCCAGACGTTCGCCAGAATCTCTCCCTTGCGAAACTCCAGTTCATTGAGCTGATCGACAGGAGCGTTGCCCGCTTTCACCTTGATGCGCTTCACGACCTCAAACGTCTTCGGATCGAGGAAGCGGATCGTCGAAGTGCCGTCGCTCAGGATCAGTCGCTTGCCATCGTGCGTCAGCCCCCAACCTTCGCCGGTGTACCGAAACGTCGAGAGCGACTCGAACGTCTTTTGGTCGTAGACGATCCCCAATCGGTTCTGCCACGTCAGTTGAAATATCTTGCCATCGAAGATGGCGATCCCCTCGCCAAACAGCGCCGAGTCGAGTGGCACGATCTGTTCGATGCGACCCGTTTTGAGTTCGATCCGGCGGAGAGACGACTCCCCCTTCTTGCCGGTCCCCTCGTACAGTTTCCCGTCGGTGAAGACCAAGCCCTGTGTGAAGGCGGACGCATCGTGGGGGTACTCGGCCACGACTCGGAACCCGGCCACGGAACCTTTCGGCTCGCGTCGAAACTGGCCGAAGGCGGAATAGCCAATCACGCCCACGGCCAGCAGCAACAACACGACAAACCGCCAGCGCCGCCCGACGACCTTTGATACGGCAGTACTCGAACCAGCCGGGTTGGGAAGTGCCGGAGCGGAATTGGGATCAAGGTCCATGCGAATCACCTTCAGCAATGAATGGCCAACGACGAAAGTCGGCCCCAGAAACTCGACGGGTACTCTGACGACCGACCCGCTGATCGTCCAGAGGAATGTCGAGCAGACCATCGACCGGAAGTGCGGGTTTCCCTGCGGACGGTTGGGCGTCCGATTCAAACGCAGATACACCTCAGGCGGGCTGAAGTGAGACGTAGCTGCACCTCGCCAGCGTGCGGGCGTGACGCTCAAACAACCACGTTCTGGCGAACCGTGGCTACATACAAATGTCTCACTTTGGGCCGTGCGAAGTTACACTCGGAGAAAGTTCACTTCACGGTGGACTCATCTCGCTCGCATAACACTTACACGAGGCCACTCCATTATGTTTATGAATTATCTACTGCCGTATTGCCGTTGCTCGCGAGTGGTCGAAGCAAAGTCGCGCAATGAGGGCGCGACATTTCAAAGCGGGCTGTTGGGTTTGTTCGCGGTGGCGAGTTTGGCGGTCGCGTTCTCGGGGAATATCGCTCACGCGGCGGGACCGTTGCTGGCGGGAGTCGCGAAGGTCGAGATCACCAACGTCGAGGCCGGGCCGGTCAATGACCCGCTCTACGTGAAGGCTCTGGTCGTGAAGAGTGGCGCGGTCACGGCGGTGATCGTCACGGTCGATGCTGTGGCGATTGGTGAGATCGGGCACATCAAGAACGACTATCTCCCGCAGGTGCGATCGCGGATTGAACAGGAGTTGGGGATCAAGCCGGCTCACGTCATGATCAACGCCAGTCATTGTCATGGCGTGGTCTGTACCGACATGGCTGAGCGGACCGTCCGTGCGGTGACTCTGGCGGCGCAAAGCCTCGTTCCGGTCACGGTCGGTGTTGGGAGTGGGCACGAGAATCGGATTATGGAGAACCGCCGATTGAAGCTGAAGAGCGGTCGCGAAGCTGACGTGCGCCATGCGTACTCGCTCCCTCCCGATGACGCCGTTGCAGAAGTGGGACCGGTCGATCCGGAGATCGGCATCCTCCGCTTAGATCGCCTCGACGGCCGCACGCTGGCCGTCGTTTACAACTTTGCCTGCCATCCGATTCAGGGCGTGCCGGGCGGTGCCAACACCGCCGATCTGACGGGCTTCGCGTCGAAGGTGATCGAAGAGACGCTCAGTGAAGGGACGGTCGCGCTGTTCGTTCAAGGCTGTGGCGGCGACATCAATCCAGTCCTCTATAAAGATGTCGATCATCCGCGTCATGCCGAGCCACTCGGAAACATGCTCGGGATCAGCACGCTGCGCGCGTTGCGTTCAGTCAAGACGAAGGAGGACTCGCGACTGGAGGTGTTGAATGAAAGGCTCACGCTACCGCGCGCCGACCTCGCTGAACGGATCGTCGCTCAGGAGGCGGAGCAACTCCGTTTGGTGCAGTCGCTCAAAGGGACGAGCCTCAACCTCAAGACGTTTTTGCCGCTGGCCGTCAAATACAACCTGTCGCCCGAATTCCCCTCGGGCGACTCGCACCGCTACCTGCACGAGCAGCAGATCGGTCGTGATGACCTCGAGAAAATGGACGCCACCAACCGGGCGAACATCCAGCAATACATTGAGAACATCCACACGATGGAACAACTGACGCGAACGCAGACGAACCTCGCGCTGCTGAAGCTGCACCAAGCGCAGAATGTCGCCGCCGGGAAACGGACGATCGACGTGGAAGTCGTCGGACTGCGGATCGGTGATTTCGCGCTGGTCACCTTCCCCGGTGAACTCACCGTGCGCATCGGCCTCAACATCAAACAAGCCTCACCGCACGAGCTGACTTTCGTCGCGGGCTACACCAACGGCTACATCTACTACGCACCCACCGCCGAACAACTCTTGAACGTCGGCGGTGCTCAAGAAGACAGCGACTGCATCCTCGCTCCCGAATGGCAACAATTGTTCGAGTCCAAGGTGGCGGAGATGCTGAAGCGGCTGTGAAGCCTCAGGTCCTGTCCAGGAATGACTCCGTGATTCGTCTCGTCGGCGGAGCGACGAGACTACAGTAGTCCCGTCGCTCCGCCG
>JAYVOX010000833.1:0-2978 GCA_043757695.1 Schlesneria sp. | reverse complement strand
TTTAACCGCGTGGGCAACGCCCCGCGCGTCAAGTGACCTTAGACCAGCACATCAATCACTGTCGGGCGTGGGTGAGCCGGGTGCCGTAAGGACCCGGACTGTTCGAGGAAGAATCCGGGGCCTCACGGCCCCCGGCTCACCTCGATCATCAGATTGTTGCCTCTATTGGTTGATGCACCGGTCCTGAGTGCCTGTTTCTCCTTCGCCGCGCGGGGCGTTGCCCACGCGGTTAAACGACGCTGAAAGATCGGGCGGCGTCATACCGCTAACCGTTCGTCCGTGACAACTCACGCAGGAAGTCGAGAGCCTCATCGACTTCCATCACGGGCATCCCGCACTGACGGCCGTCGCGATCGCACTTTTGCAGCAGCATCAGCTCTTCGTAGTCGAGCGATTCGCGCAGGCGGTGCTTTGCTCGGAAGCCAAGCGAACCGTCGATCACTTGGTGAGCCTCCATGTGATGTTCGATCAGCCAGGCCGTGCGCGGCGTGATCGCTCCCTCCAACGCTTCGAGCGCCGCACCGACGTGATCGTCGGGATCGAGGCCCTTGCCGACATCATGCAGCAGCGCGGCGAGCAGGAACTCTTCGTCGTAAGGCAACTCGTACCGAGCCAACTCAAAAACTTGCAGGCTGTGATACAGCACGTCCCCCTCGGGATGGTGCTTCTTCGACTGACCGACTTTGTCGAGCGGCAGCAACAGCGACCGATAGACTTGGAAGCGGTCGAGCTTGCTCTCGGCGTCGAGGACTGCGGCATCGAGTTCGATGTTCGGGTACTCAGTTGTCAGCAGTTGCTCGAACTCCGGCAGCGTCGCTCGCTCAATCGCCTTCCCCGTAATCGAACTCTTGAACGCATACGCGATCTTGTCGGTCGAGTAAACCGTCAACTCAATCGGGAAGCGGTCTTGAATGTGGATGTGCGTGTAGACTCGCTCCTCGCCCTGCTTGGTGACGCGCTTGTGCTCGATGTCGTACAGCATCCCTTCCTGATCGAGCGTGACGGCCACCGAGTCGATGCTGGTGGTGAAGACATGCAGGTCGATGTCCGATCCGTGGCGCACGTGCCCCGTCAGCGTGCTGCCGATGATCTTCGGCTTGAAGTCGCGGAGGAGCCGCATCAGCCGCAGTGCGTCCATCCGCATGTCGCGCAGCCGTTCGTGACGACCTTCACCCTCGAACAGACACGCCATCCGCTGAATCTCATCGCGAATCTCAGCGTTGCTCGGGAGGTCCGAGGGCTTGACCCAACCACCGCACACGGCCCGCGCGGCCTTCAGCTTCGCGCGGTAGTACTCTTTCTCGTGCCGCCGGTACATCAGGCGGGCCGCTTCAAAAATGATCTGCCGCCGAAACTTCTCGCGACCTCGCGTCCGGTCATCCCGACCGTGATCGCTCTTGCGAGCAGTCTCGTCCGCGAACTCCTCGGGATCGTCTGCCGCGCCGCGAGCGTACTGCTCCGACTTCGCGAACTCTGGGAACTTCTCTATCGAGCCGCCCTCGAACTCGTCCTCACCAATCTCGTCCTTGGCAGACTCATCTCTCAACAAGTCACCGTCGCGAGGATCGACTTCCAAGAACTGCTCGTCGTCTTGAAGTCCGTCATCTTCAAAGCCATTGCCATCAACCCAATTCTCATGCGTCATAAATGTCTGTGCCGTGACCAAGCCCATCAAAGCGGCACCGGGCTTCGGGTCGAGATGATACGCCCCGGCGTCGAGGACACAACCCGAGTACCCGTGGTTCAGCGCGGGTTGGAATGCGAGTCATGGATTGACTCGCCGACGTAGCTCAGCCATTCCATGACTGACGTTTCCGACAAAAGTCACGTGGGGCAGACTTGTAATCTGCCCGTGTCGCGTGTTCCGCTTCGATTTGGGCAGATTACAAATCTGCCCCACGTTGAGTTGGGATTTTTGTTGAAAGCGTCTGAATCGCCTCTAGCAGCCTGTTGAAAAACGTAGCTTGGACGCCTCGTCCGAGCGAAAACCAATTGGAAACGGACGGACGAGGCGTCCATCCTACGGTTCTTCAACACGCCTCTAACCTCGAAAGGCTTCGTCTGGGATGCCTGCCGTGGTGCAGTGTTTGGCGGCGAGAGTTCCACGTGCCCACAACGTCCGCTCGACGAGTACGCGCAAGAGCGTCTCTAACCGAGCCTGAGCCGTGCGGCATTCCAGCAGACCGATGGCCCGCGCGATCGCTTCCAGCGTGCAGAGATTTCGCTCGTCGCGTTGAGTTCTCAAGTGGTACTCGGACGGCGGCCCGGCAGGCAGTCTGACGTGAGGGAGGCCGATCAGGCCCGGCTCGCGCCGTACGAACTTGGTCGTCTGTCGCCAGTTCGCATCAGGCACGATCAAGTTCACCGGCCCCGCCAGTCGCGACACATAGTCGGCGGTCAGTTCCACCGAGTGCGGGCTGGGATAGAGCAGCAGTGAGTCTCGTCCCTCTTGAACCAACCCTGCGACCGACATCCGTTCATCGCGTCGGCCATGAATGCGCAGTTCGCTGTTCGTGAGTGCCTTCACCGTCAACCGCGCGGTATTGGTCGTCAGCACTTCCTCGCAGGTGTGCATCAGCACGATCACCCGCGTTTGAAGTGCGATCTGCGGGATCAGCGAGCAAAAGCACAGCACCCGCCGAATCTCACAACCCGGACAACGATGATCGGACAACGAAACTCGCAACGGCAGACCTTCAGTCAGAGCGGATGGATTCTCAGCCAGATCGGCTGTGGTGAGTGGCAAGACATGACTTATACGTCAAGCGGACAGGAATGAGACGTTTCCACGTTTAGCAGCCTGTTGAAAAACGTAGCTTGGACGCCTCGTCCGAGCGAAAACCAATTGGAAACGGACGGACAGGGCGTCCATCCTACGGTTTTTCGGCTCTCCGCCATTCCTGTTGGCCCGCAGAAATTAGCCGCAGGGCGCTAGCCCCGGTTAAGCGAAATCGAACCGGGGCTAGCGCCCTGCGGCT
>JAYVOX010000832.1:0-2992 GCA_043757695.1 Schlesneria sp. | reverse complement strand
GGAGGGCGAGGCTCCCGCCGAGCCGCGAGAAACCAGCGAGATCCCGATCAAGAACGGCTCGGCAGGAGCCTTGCCCTCCCTTTTTCAACGGGCTGCTAGGCGTCTTTTGTCCATCTCCAGATCGCATTCCACGAGTACTCAGGGCGTGCCACACCCCGCCAACCTCGAAAGAACTCACCCATGCTTGGATTCCTTCGCCGCCTTCGCTGGCCGTGGCTTGATGAGAATCAGCCACGCCGAGAGCAGCGTCAGCGGCAGGACGAACCAAAGTAGAGACAACTTCCAGAAGGTGATTGTGACAATCATTGCAAGACTCTCATCGAATCGATCCTCGCGACGCGCTGTTGAAAACTCAGCGCCGATCAATCTGTATCGCACGGGATACTGAAAATCCGCCGCGAGTTTAAAGGCCGCCGCTTGATATGGTTCCGAATCCCATGACCGACCAGACATCATCATTGTCCCACAAATAAATCCCGGATCCCCATCGTAGCGAATACTTCTCCGTGACCAGACGACGTGGCCGCCACCAGTCTGGATGGAGCAGTTCTGAAACTCGTCCAACGTCAGCGTGTCTGCGATGACATGGCTACGGGACCAGACCATTTGCCCCAGCATCGCCAGTGCCAGCGTCACCAGCCCGGCCTTGCGTCGCCAACCTCGAAAGAACTCACCCATGCGGCACGCTCATTTCATGGTGCTGGAACCGCCGCCCAGCTTGGCATCGACCAAGTAGCAGCTTCCAACCTCGGTCCCTTGAACAGGGCGAATCGTCCAAACCCCTGCCTATCGCGAACCGGTGGCTTTGGAAGAGGCTTCGCGCGGCGGGAAGAGTTCTGCGACGGAGCAGCGGAAGTCGGGCAGGACATCGGAGCCGGTCAAGTCATCGGCCGGGCCGAGTTGGATTGGGCGCTGATTGGGTTGGAAGACTCGCACGCTGCGGTTCGAGGGATTGATGAGCCACACCAGTTTCACACCCGCAGCGAGGTACTCATCGACCTTGGCTTCCACCTCGTACAACACGTCGCACGGTGAGATGACTTCGACGGCGACATCGGGCGGGATGGTCGTGAATCCTTCCGGCAGTTGGGGAAGTCGCCCAGGTCGAATGAACGACGCATCCGGCTTGCGAACTCGCTCGTTGTCGTCGAAGCACCGATAACCGGTTCCGTCCGCGAACGCCCAGCCACCCGTTGCACGGGCGATGTCACGCAATCGAGCATACACCTCACCGCCAACCCAACTCGCGATCGTTCCCATGCTTCTCTCCAACAATTGTCCATCAACCAACTCGAACCGGTCGCCGTCGGGGAGCGACAGCAATTCGTCGGCGGTGTAGGACGTTTCGGCGATGGCACTCATTGAGTGAACCTCCTTGATAAAGGGTCTCAACATGATTGGAGGCGTTGAGCATTCGTGAGAAACAAGGTAGCGGGATTCGTTGCGGCGTCGCAAGAGTGTTTGTGGGAGGTGTAAAAGGTTGGGTGAAGAAAGGCTACTTGTCTGCCGCATCTCCCCCCGGCAGTTTGTGGCCCATTTTGTCGCGCTTGGTGGCGAGGTATTGTTCGCGCTGCTTCTCGTGCGGAGCGATGATCGGGACTTGCTCGACGAGGGTCAGGTCGAAGCCGGGGAAGGCGTTCACCTTTTGTGGGTTGTTGGTCAGCAGGCGGACTGAGTTCAGGCCGAGGTCTTTCAGGATCTGAAGGCCGATGCCATAGTCGCGCGTGTCGGACTTGAAGCCGAGCTTGTGATTGGCCTCCACGGTATCGAGGCCCTGATCCTGAAGCTGGTACGCCTTGAGCTTGGCCGTCAGTCCGATGCCGCGTCCTTCCTGAGGCAGATAGACGACCGCACCGGTTCCCTCGGCGTGGATCATGCGCATCGCCATGTGCAGCTGGTCGCCACAATCGCAGCGCAGCGAATCAAGCACGTCTCCCGTGAAACACGACGAGTGGACTCGCACGAGTGGAGCCGGGACCGACTTGAGGTCTCCCCAGACGATGGCCACCGGTTCCTGATCCTCATGCTGGACCGAGTAGGCGATGACGTGGAAGTTGCCGTAGTCGCGGGTCTCGAAGGGAACATCGGCCTCACGTTTGACGAGCTGATCGCGGCGACGGCGATGTCTGACGAGTTGCTCGATGGAAATGAGCGGGATGTCGTACTGTTTGGACAGCGCACGCAGCTCGTCCATTCCGGCCATGCCCGATCCGTGTTCACTGAGAATCTCAATCAACACGCCGACGGGTCTCATCCCGGCCAGGCGGAGCAGATCGACGGTGGCTTCGGTGTGACCGGTTCGCCTCAGTACGCCACCGTCTTTCGCCAGCAGCGGGTTGATGTGGCCGGGCCGCACGAAGTCGGAGGCTTGGCTGGCGGGAAGACTCATCGCACGAATGGTCTTGGCGCGATTCTCGGTACTCACGCCGCTCCCCGCCTCGACGTGATCGACCGGTGTGAGAAAGTGCGTCTGATTCGGAGCCGTGTTCCGGTGGCTATCGACGATCGGCGCGAGGCCCATTCGGTCGGCAGCCTCTTGCAAGAGCGGCACACACAACACGCCCGCCCCATGCCGCAGCATGAAGCTCACGAGTTCCGGCGTGATCGTTTCGGCGGCACAAACAAAATCACCCTCGTTCTCCCGCTCTTCGGCATCGATGACAATGATGAGCCGTCCGGCCTTGAGGGCGTCAAGAGCCTCGTCAACGGAATGGAACGGAACGGAACTGGAGTCGGGAGTCGTCATGGTTCGATGGAGTCTAAGGAGGAAGTCGCGGCGATCAACGGCCGCGACATTGTAGGCAGTCAGCCCGCAAATCGCCTTGCCGACACGATTGATAAGCCTCACCACGGAATGCCCAGCGCGGGACACCCGCAACCCAAGTGAAGAGGTTGAACCACGAATCAAACGAATCTCCACGAATCAGAACCAAGAAGAGCCCGACTCTGGTCCCCTCGCCCCGGCTTTGCGGGGAGAGGGTTAGGGTGAGGG
>JAYVOX010000831.1:0-11111 GCA_043757695.1 Schlesneria sp. | reverse complement strand
GGTTGAATGGATCGCGGCGCGTGAAACCCGTGAATCGGTCCCCGCACGTGGCTTCGGTTCCAGTCGCAGCCGCCCGCCCGCTGCAACTCGCCATAGCCTAATCTTCGCAAATCCCAGTCCACAAGGACGGCAATCATTTTCGTCCCTGTCTTTCAGGGTTTTTCGTCGGACAGACGGAATGGTCGATGGTCAAGGTGTTTCATCCTGCGTGGCAAAACACTTCAAACAGGCAATTCACCGCGAGAGTGTCATTGAGAATCTTCCACTGAACTCTCGTTTCCAAGCGGGATCTCTTGAAGTTGCTCGCCTGCGGTTTTAGCCCCAAAGGGGCGTCGTTAGACCAGCCCAGGGCAACGCCCTGGGTTGGCGTGTTTTCTGCAAATCTGAAGCCCTGAAGGGGCGACACCTCAACCCTCGACGCGATAGTTTCGCCCCTTCAGGGCTGGGAATTGTGTGTGGTTCGCTGACCCAGGGCGGCGCTCCCGCTGGTCGCTTGCCCTGGGCTGGCTTAGGGCTGCCCCGTTGGAGCGGAAATGCAAAACGCACAACTTCAAAAACGGGAGCTTGGGAACCGGAACTTGGAACTCCTGAAATTCACTCCCGACCGCAAGCCCGAATCATTCATGAACGACCACGAATCTCCCAGCGCGGGAGACCCGCAACCCAAGCGAAGAAGTGGAACCACGAATCACACAAATCTCCACGAATCAAAACCAAGCGGGGAGCGTTTTTTGTCCCCTCGCCCCCGTCTTCAGGGGAGAGGGCCAGGGTGAGGGGGCCGAGCGGTGGACTGACTCACCTATGAAATCTGCCGACCCTACCGGATTGCAGGTGCGTTGCTGTGATTGTCCTCTGAGGCCCAACGGGCCGAGTTATGCCAGCCCAGGGCAAGCGACCATCGGGAGCGCCGCCCTGGGTTCGCGAGGAGTTGTTTCAGGCAGCCCCAACGGGGCGCATTACGATTGCCCGCATGGCGACGCGACGTAATGCGCCCCGTTGGGGCTAGGTTGTTGATTCGACTTTCTTCCCAGGGCGGCGTTCCCGTTGGTCGCTTGCCCTGGGCTGGTCTAACCCGGCCCTTCAGGCCTGAGAGAATCTCGACACCTGCAATCCGGCCGGGCGTTCAAATTTCAGAATTGGCCGTCCGACGATCCGCTGTGATCCCCACCCGCGCTCGGCCAATTTTGAAATTTGAACGCCCGACCCCAATCACTCGAACTCGGCTACGTGGCGTGATCGGACTTCAGCGTTTCGATTCTGACAGAGCCGTTGCGCTTCTGGAAATCGGTCAGGGCCGATTGAAGGCGGAACAGGGCGGATTTCAAGGCCGTCTCGGTCTCGACGGCACCGGCCCACTGTGCGTCGCGGCCCATGGTTTCCAGCCGCTGGGCTGCGTCGTGGGCCGCAGTCGCGCCAAAGTTGGTCACCGCGCCTCTGAGAGTATGCGCGGCGATCCGCAGTTGGGTCGCATCCTGGCGAACGATCGCGTCATGGATGTCGGCCTGCCAGCGCGGACACTCGTCCTGAAAGATGGCAATCAATTCCTGCAACAGTTCGGCGTCCCCGTCGACGCAATGCAGCGCCCGTGCTTCGTCCAGGGCAGGTTCGGTGTCGGCCTTGGGATTCGTCGCGCCGGCCATTTCGGCGGAGCGTCCCAGCGGCGCACTGGCCAGGCTCTCGATGGTCGCGAACAATTCCATCGGTTGCAGCGGTTTGGAAACGTAGCCGTCCATGCCCGCCGCCAGACACCGTTCGCGGTCCCCCTTCATGGCGTGCGCGGTCATGGCGACGATGGGAGCATGGACTCCGGTGGTTTTCTCGCGATCGCGAATCGCTGCGGTGGCTTCAAACCCATCCATCTCCGGCATCTGCACGTTCATCAGTACGACATCGAACTCGCCGCGTTCCGATGGCCCCTCGTCCCCCATTGTTCGTTCCCCCCGTCCCTCCGACCACTTGTCTCCATACAACGCGGCCAGTGCCGCACGGCCGTTGTTCACGACCGTGACGCGGTGTCCGCGCTTCTCCAGCAGGCGCGTCGCGAGCTTCTGGTTGACGGGATTGTCCTCGGCCAGCAGCAATCGCAGGCTGCGATCCGTTTTTTCCACGGTGTGACGTTCCGCAGACGCAGCTTGGCTTGGCTTGGCACACTGGCCGACCGGTTGACCGTCGTCATGATCGTTTCGAGCAACTCGGATTGCTTGATCGGCTTCATCAAGTAGGCGGCCATGCCCAACTGTCGGCAACGTTCCGCGTTGTCGTGCCGGTCGGCGGACGAGAGCATCATCAGCTTCGCTCCCACCAGTTCCGGCTGCCGATTGATTTCTTCCGTCAGGGTGAACCCGTCCATCTCGGGCATCATGTTGTCGAGCAGGACCAGGGCATACGGCTCGCCGTTGTGATACGCCTGTCGCAGTGCGGCCAGGGCCGCGCGACCGCTCTCCACCGCCGTCGGCTTCATGCCCCAGTTGGTGAGCACTTCATACAGGATGCGACAGTTGGTGGCGTTGTCGTCCACGATCAACACGGACAGGTTGGCCGTCTTGTTGAAGTCGATTGTGGTCCGTTGCGGCGGCGGTCCCTTCATCAGTCCGAAGCGCGCGGTGAAGTGGAACGTGCTTCCCTTTCCCTCCTCGCTCTCCACCCAGATGCGTCCGCCCATCAGCTTGACCAGTTGCGAGGAGATCGCCAGCCCCAGCCCCGTGCCGCCGTACTTGCGCGTCGTCGAACTGTCGACCTGAGAAAACGCCTGGAACAGCCGGTTCAGCTTGTCGGCGGTAATGCCGATCCCCGAATCGGACACCGAAAAGTGCAGACCGACTTCGTCCCCGGTCTGCGATTCCTTCTCGACGCGCACCACCACTTCGCCCTGCGCGGTGAACTTGATGGCATTGCCGATCAGATTCACGATGATCTGCCGCAGGCGGCCCGGATCGCACACGATGCCGTCGGGAACGTCGGGCGAGACCTGGCAGGCCAACTCCAACCCCCTGGCATGCGCGCGGACGGCCAGCGTCGTCACGGTGTCGTCCAGGTGATCGCGGAGATGGCAATCGATCAGTTCCAGGTCGAGCTTGCCCGCCTCGATCTTCGAGAAGTCGAGAATGTCGTTGATGACCGCCAGCAGGTAGTCGGCCGACATCTTGACCATGCCCAGATATTCGCGCTGCTCCTGCGTGAGTTCCGTGTCGAGCGCCAGTTCCGTCATCCCGATGATACCGTTCATCGGGGTGCGGATCTCGTGGCTCATGTTCGCCAGGAATTCGCTCTTGGCGCGATTGGCCGACTCGGCCTGAGAATGGGCCACGGCGAGCTCGCGGGCCTGAGTCTGCAGCCGGTGATTGTGCTCTTCGAGCTGGCGGTTCAACCGGTGGTTTCGTTGACTGATGGTCGCCAGCACGATGACCACGCCCAGCGCCACCACCGCGAGGAATCCCGCCGCGATGCCGATCCGCCAGCCGAGTTGCACCAGGGGACCATACGCTGAAGCTACCGGTTGTTGAGCCACCACCACCCACCGCTGATCGCCGACCGTGACGGGGTGAAAGGTGGCCACCATCGTCTGCCGCGCCAGGGGATCCTCGTACTCGGCGGTGATGGGCACGATGGAAGAGGACTCGTCCAACAATCGGCGCATCCAGGCGAGTTGACCGTACTCGGGATACGGCCGGGCTTGCAGGTCCAGTCGGGGATGTGCGGCCACGGTGCCGTTGTGATCGAGCACAAACACATAGCCGTCCCGCCCGATCTGAATCCCTTTGAGCCAGGCCGTGACCCCTTCCAGCCGGTATTGGTAGACGAGAACGGCCTGCACCGGGCCATCCGGTTTGCGAATGGGAGCGGCCACGCCCACGACGAGCGGACGCGGGGCGGCCTTGCGCTGGAAGACCTCGGAGACATAGGGCGTCCACGAGCGGGACACGCCGCGAAAGTAATCGCGAGTCGAAAAGTTTGAGCCGAGCGATTCCGGTGCTTTGGGGAAGTCGCTCTACAACACGCCGGCGGTGTCCAGCACGAAGGCCCGATCGACGCGACGGTTGGATTCGACGACCACACGCAGCCGTTCGCGGACCGCGTCTTCGTCGTGGCGTTCGATTGCATCGACCATCCCCGGCAACGAGGCGAACGCCTGAGCCATGCTGAGACTGTTTTCCAGATCGCGACTGACGAGTTCGGCCGTGATCGTCGCGGCCGAAAGATTGTTGGCGCGGACGAGATTTCGCATCGAGGTCGCGGCACTCTGGTAGGCGTACAGCCCCAGCAACCCAATCGGCAGCAGCGCCGCGAAGACCAGCACTCCCCACATGAGCGTCGTGCCGGCCAAAAGCTGCTGGAGTGCGGCCGCCCTGGCGGGTTGCAGTACAGAGGATGGCATGCGGTGAACACTCCCGTGAGACAACCTCGCGGCCTCAGGCAACACCGGCGAAATAGTCTCCCCGTAGCCACGCTCGCCAGAGCGTGGGATCCCGCGTTCTGGTGAACGCAGCTACGGGAAGTTAATTCTCGGGTCTTGCCTCACGCCTCGGACGACCGAGCGCAACGACGGGCCGAAGGTTCTTCGGCTCCAGACCGTCCGCTCCAGACGATGGAATCACCCGAACGCCGAGTGAATCCAGTTTGGCCGAGAAGTGTACCGCTCGCCCACGGGAGCACGCGAGCCTTGTTGCCGTCGATGTTCAGAACATGAACTGAAATTGCGTCCGCAACAGCCAGCCCTGATCGCCGGGACGGATGTTGGTGTTGGTGCTGTTGATCGTCGCGCCGTTCAGGTGCGTCAGATCGGTGACGAATTTGACGTTGTGCCCGCGGATGTACCAGGCAATCCCTCCGGCCACTTCGTCGGAACTGCGATCGTGAAGACCGAGCGTTCCCGAGTTCCCGACGACGCGGGACCACCGCGACAGCAACTCCACCTTCTGCGGCACGATGAAGTACCCGGCCTGTAACATGAATCCGTGATCGAACAGCGTGTTCACCGGCGGACCGTCGAACTGGTTCAGGACGCGGATGTAGTATTCACTCAGCAGGCTGAAGCCGCAGTACTTGAAGTTCGCATCCACCGCGTACAGTTGGACGTTGAATTGATTCACGCCTTTGGGAAGCAGGCTGGCAATCGTGACACCGCTGTCGATCGCGCGCAGACCGGGAGGGCCGGCGAATTCGCGGAGACCGTCCCGCTTGTTGATCCGCGTGTGGGCGGTCGCCGCGTCGACCCGCACCGCCGGGCAATCGTGTTAGCTCAAATCCGGTTCGCCGTCCTTGCCGTAATCGCCGATCGGGTCCGAGTACACGCGCGTGGCGTACCCGAAGTTCCGATCCAGTTCGCCCGCGCGTCCGGGCACGAAGCGTTGCGTCTGGAATCCATTGAAGAGGGCCGACTCCCAATTGACCGCTCGTTCGCAAACATCGAATCGGCCAAACTTCCCGATTCCAATGCTGCGATTGATGTCGAAGAACTCGCTGGCCATCGACCGGTCGGCGAACTGCAAGTTGAAGCCGTTCTCCCACCGCGCCCGGGTAAACGGCATCTTGTACTTGCCCGCCTTGAATCCAAAACGTCCCGTGTCCTGACCGAGGACGGCGTGCCCGTAGTCGTAGGCCACGTAGTAGTCGAGCAGGTCAACCCCCTCCGTCTCGTCGCTGTCACCGTCGAGCTTGATGTGGTACGCCAAGTCCGGCGTGTAGGCGAACCCGCTGAAGATCAGAAACGCCCGTTCGAGTTCAAAGTTGTTCTCGTCCCGCGTCGGCCCGTCCGATTCAAAGTGCGAGTACCGCATCTGGACCCGGCTATTCACGCGGAGCAGAAACGGGATGTCCTTCCCCAACTTCATGCCGTCGGGACTCGCCAGAAAGAAGCCGTCGGCGTACCCGAACTTGAGCTTCTCCGCTGGAGCACGCCCTGCCGCCGCGCCCGCCGGTACGGAAGAACTGATTTCCATCGCCTCCAGATTGGAGACCTGCTCCACCCCCGCATCGTCCAGTGGCAGAGGCTCCTCCGATGGCAGAGGTTCCCTCGCGCGTGGCGTGGCCGAGAACTGGTCGAGGCGACGCTGCTGCTCCTCGAAGAGCTGCAACTGCCGCTCGATGATCTCTTGCTGCTGTGCGACCTGCCGCCGGAGCGTCTCCAGTTCGGTGGGCGGGTCGTCGTCCGCGCGGGCCGAGCTGCTCAGCAGACAGACTCCCGCTGCAACGCACCATGCCCACAGCGCACAGTGCGAACTCGAAGGTTCCGGCGGCCAACGCCACCGCGGATCTCATTCGGAAATGACATAATTCGACCCGAGAAAGGAGGGGGCCATCGACTGGATCGGAGAAATGGAAGGGGAGTGGAGGCGGGCTTGTATCTCAACCCGCGAAACGGGGCCAATGCCGAGTCACCGTTCCTGCGTCGCAAACGGGCCAAACCAGATGCATCGCCATCCGGGCTTGCTCCGGTGGCTCGACGGATTTGGCACTACCGGTCCTTCAACTTTGAAATGACCGGTAGCCGCGTTCGCCAGAACGTGGGCATCCTGCACTCTGGCGAGTGCAGCTACGTATCAAATCAACATTGGCGGACTACTACCTCGACCGCATGCGTGGCCGTGGCACCTCCCGCGAGAGGGGGGCAAACCGCACGCGTGCGCCGATCCACGCGAAACCATCCCCCGCAACTCCTCACGCTCCACAACCGTCAGCGCCAGCCGGTATCGCTTCTCCGCAGCATCCTCTTTGAGTTATCGATCTTCGCTGAACGATCAACTCAACGAAGATGCCCATCAGGTCACTGCGGACAGAATCCTAGGTGTCTGTCCGGAAAGTCGAAGGTCATACCTTCCGTAGGGTGGGCACTGCCCACCATCAACGACCGATTGTGGTGGGCAGTGCCCGCCCTACGGGTATCCGGACAGACACCTAGAAGTACTCCGGCAACGGCGGTGATCGTGCGAAAAGGTGGTTCGTGTATGGGGTGCTTTATGCCAAGATCTTCGTCAGCACGTTGCCGGCAACATCCGTCAGTCGGAAGTTGCGGCCGTTGTGAAAGTGGGTGAGTCGTTTGTGGTCGATGCCCAACAGGTGCAGCATCGTGGCGTGCAGGTCGTGAACGGTGGTCGGATCAACGACCGCCTTGTAGCCGATCTCGTCAGTCTCGCCGAAGCTGGTTCCTCCCTTGATCCCCGCGCCGGCCATCCAGGCGAGGAAGCCCTGCGGGTTGTGATCGCGGCCGTCCTTACCTTGTGAGACCGGCATGCGACCGAACTCGCCGCCCCAGATCACCAGCGTCGAATCCAGCAGGCCGCGCTGTTTCAGATCTGTCAGTAAGCCGTCGATCGGCACGTCGGTCGCCAGGCAGTGGCCGCTGTGGTTGGCCGTCAGATTGCTGTGCGCGTCCCATTCGCCATCACTGTAGACCTGCACGAAACGAACGCCGCTTTCGACCAGCCGTCGAGCCAGCAGGCACTTCGAGCCATAAGATTTTGTTTCGCCGCGATCCAGTCCGTACATCGCGCGCGTCGCTTGCGTCTCCTGATTGAAGTTGATCAGGTCGGCGGCTTCGGTCTGCATGTGATAGGCCAGCTCGAACGACTGAATGCGTCCGAGCAGTTCCGCCTCGCCCGGATGCGATTGCAGGTGCTCGGCATTCAGTCGCGCGAGCAAGTCGAGCTGACGCCGCTGATCTTCGCGGGTGATGTCGCCGGGCCGGTTGAGGTTGAGAATTGGATTCCCTTCGGGGCGAAACAGTGTCCCCTGATAGGTCGAGGGCAGGAACCCCGCGTGCCAGTTGAGCGGTCCGCCCTTGATCCCCTGGTTGTTTCCGAGCACCACAAAGCCGGGCAAATTTTGATTCTCACTGCCGAGGCCGTAAGTGACCCACGCGCCGGCGGACGGGAATCCAGGGCGAGCGATCCCCGTGTTGATCTGGTACAGCGCCGGCACATGATCGTTCGAGTCGCTGTGCAGCGATTTGATGAACGCGAAGTCATCGACATGCCGCGCGACGTGGGGGTACTTTTCACAGACCCACGCGCCGCTCTCGCCGTACTGCTGAAACGTAAACGGCGACTTCATCAGCGGGCCGGGGCTGCCGTTGAAGACATCGATGTCGATCTTCTGACCGTCCCGTTTGGTGAGTTCCGGCTTGGGATCGAACATGTCCACGGCGCTCGGCGCACCTTCCATGAATAGCCATATCACGGACTTGGCCTTCGCTGGAAAATGAACCGGTCGAGGTGCCAACGGGCCTGCGACCGAATTGTCTGCCGCCAACAATTTGTCGTCCGGTCCAGACAGCAAGTGCGCGAGCGCCACCGAACCGAAGCCTGCACCGGCCCGCTCCAGAAAGTGGCGTCGATTTATGATCCGCTCGAAGCGGCCGCAATGAGTTTTTGTCGGTGATTTCATGTGGACCTCGGTCAGTGGTCGATCGTCAATTTGGATTACGAGTTGGGTGCCACGGTTACGGCTTTGCGTGGCCGTGCTGTTTTCGTAGCGACGAACATGGCCACGCAAAGCCGTGACCGTGGCACCCGAAAAACAAGCGGTTTCTTGGTGAATGGACTCTCAGTCGATGTAAAGGAATTCATTCAAGCTGAAGAGGATCTGACACCAGTCGGCCAGTGCTCGGCGACGAGGTTCGTCGGCCGATGACTTCGGGTCACGGCTTGTCCGCTCTTTGATCTGCATTTCGAGGAACTCCATCGACGCGAGCCGCTCGGTTTCGCTTGGCGAACGATGCAGCGCCAACTGATATCCGCGGTCGATGCACTTATCTGGTTGGCTGTCCGCTTCTTTCAGCAGCCGTTCGGCGAAGTCGAGCGCGGCGGTTCGCACGAACTGATCGTTAAGCAAGGCCAGCGCCTGCGGAGCCACGGTGGTCGGGTCGCGGCGGTTGCAGCTTTGTTGGGCGTCGGGTTTGTCGAAGGCCTGCAACAGCGGATTCGGGATGACTCGCTTGTGGAACATGTAGATCGAACGCCGCCTGACTGCCGCCGAATCCGGCACGTCTTTCGGATATGGATCCTTGATGTTGCGAGCCAGCATTGCTTCGTTGGCGATCGGCGGTTTGAAACCGGGTCCATACGCTTCCAAGTTGAGCGTGCCGCTGACGGCCAGCATCGAGTCACGCAGAATCTCCGCCTCTAACCGCTGCGGCTGCCTCTTCCAAAGCAGCCGGTTGTCTGGATCAGCGGCGACTGGCGCGATGCCAGCACTGGCCTGCTGATAAGCGGCACTCGTCAGGATCAGTCGATGGAGTCGCTTCAACTTCCAGCCATGCTGCACCAGATCGTGAGCCAGCCATTCGAGCAATTCTGGATGCGAGGGCGCTTCGGAGCGGACTCCAAAATCGCCGACGGTCCGCACCAGCCCGCTGCCGAAGTGATGCTGCCAAACGCGATTGACGATCACGCGCGCGACCAACGCGCCAGCTCCCTGTTCGACATCGGTCATCCACTCGGCGAGCGCCCGCCTTTGCTGAGTGCTCTCTTTCGCAGAACTCTTCTCGCGTGCCTCGCGCCAGAAATCTTCGGGCGACTTGTCGCGCGTCATGACGGTGAGAAACCCCAGAGTCACAGGCTGCTCGTGGTCGTAGTAGTCGCCGCGTCGAAACAACCAGGTCGGCTTCGGATCGGGACCGGCATCTCGATAAACGAGGAATTTTTGTTCGGGCTTGCCGAGCGACACTTCGGCACGATCGCCGCAATGCAGCGCGCTGAGAATTCGGTAGTAGTCCCGTGCCGGGATCGCGTCGTACTTGTGATCGTGGCAGCGAGCACATCCGAACGTCAGCCCCATTAGTCCGGTGCCGATCGTCGAGACCATGTCGTCGAGTTGGTTGTACCGCTCACGAAGTCGCTCATCCTGCATCAGCTTGTCGGGCAAGGCCGCGAACGTGCCCGCCGTAAGAAATCCCGTGGCCGCCACCGCCTCCGGATTCTCTGGCTCGTATTCATTCCCTGCGAGTTGCCAGCGGACGAACTGATCGAACGGCATGTCCTCGTTCAACGCGCGAATGACGAAATCGCGAAATCGATAAGCCTCCGGTCGGTCCCGATCCGTTTCTTGCCCGTCGCTGTCCGCGTACCGCGCCACGTCGAGCCAATGCCGTCCCCAACGCTCACCGTATTGCGGCGAGTCGAGCAACTTGTGGACGAGATCGGATTCAGGATTTGAAATTTGAGATTTGAGAGCTGCTATCTCCGCGTCCGGCGGCAGTCCGATGACATCGAAAGAGATTCGCCGGATCAGCTGCTGCGCGCTGATCGCTGGCGACGGTGGCAATCCGCTGGCTTCGAGCTTCGCAAGGATGAATTGGTCAATCGGCGTGCGCACCCACGCGTCGTTCTTGACCGTCGGTAAGGGAACCTCGCGGAGCGGCTGAAACGACCAGTGCTGGCGGTCCTCGACCGTGACGACCATTTCTTGGCGACCGCTCGTAGTTGATTTCGCCTCGTCCGGCCATTTGGCCCCTTCGTCGATCCACTGCCGCAACAGCTCGATTTGTTTCGCGCTCAACGGATCGCCTTCGGGAGGCATTCGCTTGTCGTCGTCGCGCGACGTGACTCGACGAATCAACTCGCTGTGCTCCGCCTGCCGCAGCACGATCGACTTTTCGCCCGAGTCCCCAGCCCGCACGGCACCTGCTCGCGAATCAAACCGCAGCCCGCCTTGTTGCTTCTTGTCGCCATGACACTTCAAGCAATGCTGCTGAAGCATCGGCCGAATATCCCGGACGAAATCAATCTCGGCAGCCGTGGCTGTATCCCGCATGGACCACAGGGAAGCCAATCCGAGCAGCATGAAACGCAACCGCATCCAATTTCTCCTTCACGCCGATCATTCAACGCCCCGCAGTTTTCACGAGTCACCAATCGTGCTGCAGAGTCGTGACCTTTCCAATGAGGCCAAGTCACCGCCAAGATAACCCACAGCGTTTGCGAGGGCGAACGCTCCACAGCCCTTTGTCGCAACGAACGTCGAGCGGCTCAAGGCGATCCAGCGCGAGGTCAGCTTTGGATCGGCGAGCATATCGCTATACCTCGCACAGCCATGAGCGAGACATCTCCGAATGCCGTAGTGTGCGTCGAGTCTTCGAGACGCACCGATTCACGTGACTTCACCGAAATGGTGCG
>JAYVOX010000830.1:0-11117 GCA_043757695.1 Schlesneria sp. | reverse complement strand
CGCATGCCGTAAGGCTGCGGGTTCTTGATCGTTGCCAGAAACCCGTGGCCTTACGGCACACGGCTCGCCTAAAACATCTCACTCATGGCCGCGAGAGGGATATTTGCAAGCACGGAATAGTACTGATGACAAAGCCGGGGCACAGATGAAAACAGTCCAGTGCGGATCCGGCACTCAATTTCGCTCCCACTGTTGATGGTAAGTTCTCTCGTGCCGCTCGCCTTACAGGTCGTCGATGCGGACCTCAAACACGAGCGGGATGAGATTCTCTAATTTGTTGGTATCTGCTCCGCCATTAGGAGCGAAGTAGAGTCTTTTTCCGTCAGACAGATTCCGAACGGGATCACCGATGAGAAATAGCTTCCCCGTGCCGTCGGTGGCGATTCCTTCCGGAGAGGCACTGTTAATTTTAATCCCCCGTCTGTTGTTGACATCCAGTGCGGGGGCACGCAGGTCCAAGTTGTGCCGACGCGGCTCGCTGTGCGGCGACGCCATGTCAATGAAGTACAGCGCGGGGCTGTTGCGTTCCAAAGCGATGAGCAAGAGTTTGTCTTGTTGCGTCAACTGGTCTTTTCGGGTGACAAAACAAAGTCCCGTCAGATCACCTTGTAGACCATTGGTGATGAACGCTTCGGGATGAACCTTCGGTGACTTCCATTCGCCATTTGTGATGACCACATTCCCTTCGCGAAATTGGGACATCGGAACGCGATAGATTCTCGCGGCCGAGTCAGACCATTCCGTCGCCAAGTAAATCATCTGGCCGTCAGGCGAGACTGCAATTCCTTCCCAGACCCTGTTGGGGTCCAGTGGAACGGCTTCTCCCGACTTGTTGCGGTCATGATTCCCTTGCGTCGAAATGCGAACCGTGCGAATAACTGCCGCGACGTTTTTTGTCGCTCGATATTCGATCTCAACGAGCCACGGCTTTGGCCCTTCGGTGCAAGCAAAAAAATAGTTTGCTCTCGTGGGGTCGGCCGCGATTCCTTCAAAGTCGATGAAACCAGTCCCAACGCCATTGAATGAGTCGCTTACCGCTTTGAACTCTGCTTTTTGGTCCCACATGATTGGAACAGGTTCGGCTTGAGGCGTCGGGCTGATCTGGCTGAAGCGATACAGATAGCGACCACGGTGCGGCTCAACTCCATTCGGATAGAACTGTTGGAGCTCACGGCAATTCTGATCGCCAATCGACCACCACGTTTTGGTCCTCACATCGAACGTCAGATCAGATGTTTGCCACCCCCCGAATTCACCGCTCACGTGTTCATCCATGCGGATGCGAGCGTGCGGGGCGTGTTCGAGCCAATGCCCCACGATTTCCGCGGCGGAGAGGAATCCCCCCGAACCGAGTGCCACTTGGATCAGGCAGATCGAGGCCAGCACGATTGTCTGTCGCATTTGATCTCTTCCTTTCGTTGGAACCGGTTTATACCTCGCGCGGCCACGAGTGAGGTGTTTTAGGCGAGCCGCATGCCGTCAGGCTGCGGGTTTACTGCGGCGACCAAGAACCCGCAGCCTGACGGCGTGCGGCTCGCCAAGGCCTGATTCGTGACCGCGCGAGGTATAAATCGTCGCGAGTTTGTTGAGCAGCCGCCTTACTGCGGTCGCTGCGCCCGATCCGAAAAATATGTTTCCAACAGGAGTTCTGTGAGCCGGGTGCCGTGAGGCCCTAGGTGTCTGTCCGGATACCCGTAGGGTGGGCACTGCCCACCACAATCGGTCGTTGATGGTGGGCAGTGCCCACCCTACAGAAGGGATGACCTTCGCCTATCCGGACAGACACCTGGACTCTCGCTCAGAATCCGGGGCCTCACGGCACCCGGCTCACCTCGTTTCGACTTTTGTCGAAAACGCCAAGAAATAGGAGACTTCAAGTCAAAACGAACTCGGCCGCTTCGCTGGGCTGTGATTCACCGGCGTCGTTGACGGCTGTCACTTGGATGCGGATCGTGGCTCCGGAGGGGAAGCCGGTCAGAGTGGCGTCACTGTCACTGACGGTGGCTGAGGGAAGGAAATTGGCATCCGTACCGACGACTTGTTTGAAGACGCGGTAACGCAGAGCGCGAGGGACATCGGCCCAATCGACGAGGATCGTTCCCGCGACAACACCGGCGACAAGAATCACGCTGTCTGGCGAATCGGGAGTCTCACTGGCACCGGGAGCCACCAGTCCGAAGGCCGACCAGCGCGGATCACTGTCTTCCAGCAACTGGCCCAACTCGTCAATCAATCCGCGCATCCGGCGGTTCAATGATCGAACAGTCTCGTCACGCGCCACCTTCTTGTCCGCCACTGTCGAGAGCGCAAGGTTGACCGTGCTGCGGGCCGTCGAGAGCGCCGTGAACAAAATCCCGGCCTGAGCAGACGTGACATTCAAAGCGGCCACTTCCTGAGTAGCATGTCCCGCCAAGTAGTCTCGCAAATCGGCCAGCAATGTTTGCCGTGCCGCCATCACGTTCGGAACGGAAAGAGTCCCTTGCCGAAACCCGGTTGGTTCCCAACTCTCGCTCCAAGACGTGCCGAGAAAATTCTTGAGAACCCCGACTGCGGAAGCAATGAACGATCTGCCATTGGAATCGGCAATGTTCTGAACCGCCACAGCGTCTCGCTTGGTCTGCCGCGCCGCCTCAAACCCCGCTTGCCCAGCCCGTGCCGTTGCCAAGTCGGCTCGCACTCGCGCTTCCGTATTCTGCCCGATCCCCACCGCCGCAGCATGGGCCACCAAACCATCAGCCATGTCCTCAGCCAGCGCGAACATCAACTCAATCTGTAGCGGAATTGGATTCGCGGCCATCGTGTGTTCCTTTGAGCAAGAAAAGATGGATTTGAGGTCAAACCAGAGAACGGTTCGACGAGCTGATCCGCAAATTGCACCGTCTTCTTGTACAGATTGCAATGCTCGACACGATTTTTCACATTCTGCGGGCGGTGCGTGTCAACCAACCACGCCCTTGTCCAATGACCGCAATTGCATGAAAAACAATCAGTCACGACCCCAGCCGACGCGAAAGTCGTGCTATCCCTCTCGCGGCCATGAGTGAGATATTTTAGGCGAGCCGTGTGCCGTAAGGCCACGGGTTTCTGGCAACGATCAAGAACCCGCAGCCTTACGGCACACGGCTCGCCAAAGTCTCATGTTTGCCCGCGTGCGGAATAAAAAACGTTGTTTCGTCCCGCCAAAAAAAGTGGGAGCCTTAAAAAAGAATCGTTTGAAACTCCCCGAAAGTTTGACGACCCAAACAACTCTCCCGACCCACGAAAATGAAACCGGAAGCCTCAAAAAACAATCCAACGCCACACCCCAGAACCAAAACCTGCCAAAACAAAGTCCTCTGTCACTACAAAGAACATTTGCCACTCAAACAAAAGTCATTCGAGACGCCAAGGAAGATGTTTCCGACAAAAGTCTGGCGAGCCGGGTTTCGACTTTTGTCGGAAACGTCAAGGAACTTTTCCGTGACTCAGCAAGATGTCGTTTTTGACAAAAGTCAAAACGAGATGTGCTAGTGTGGTGTCTCACTCAGATAGGATATTATTCACCCCCTGATTTCGTGCGGTGAATGATCTGAATCCCGTGAAAATGCAATGCGAATACGATCCCGCAATTGAGAGGCACTACACTAGTGGTCGGCTGTCTGACTTCCCGTAGGGTGGGACCAGCGGCGCTTCGCCGCGCCGGCCCACCCACGATTTTTTGCGAGAATTCTGGTCGGCCGGCGCTCGAAGCGAGCTTGTCCCACCCTACTTCATCGCAAGGCAGACAGTCGAATGAGGCGCACTGGACTTCTGTCGGAAACATCACGACTGGCCCCCAGTTCCTCATGTGGCATGTTTTTCTGCAACGGCTCGTTCCACGTCCTTAGTAAAGCCTTGAGCTGTGACATCTGATCGCATTCGAGACAATTACTGGCCTCTTGCCGGTAATCTGGGTGATTTGGCTTGAATGTTCCAAGTGCGGAGGTGTACTGTTCTCGACTCCAAGACAGCGTGGTTGAGGGCCGCGAAAGCCGCTCTCAACCACGCCCGCCACTTGGGGCCGCTTCCGCCCACTACTCATGCAGGAGACCATTCGATGCGATTCAGGCCAGTCAATCTATGGCGTTTCTTAGTACTTGGATTCTTGACGCTTGGGGGCTTCGCTTCGCCCGGCATGGGACAAGAGACCACGGCTCAGACAGCGGCGACTCCAACCAAGCCAGCCGACGCTCCAGCCAAGCCAGAGGATGCGCCAGCCGATCAGCCTGCGTCTGACCCAGCCCGACCAAACAATGTTGTAACGACACAGATACCGTCCATTCCAACTGCGCCAATCCCGGACGAGAACGGTCAATTGGCTACTGCAGTAAAGGATCTTTCGGCCGCAGTTTCCAAATTGAGTGAAGAGTTGCGATTGGCAAAAGAGGCTGCCACCACCAACGCATTATCGGACCTCGACGACGAATCATCGGCGCCCGAGGTGCCGCCGCCGTCCGATTCCACAATTGATCCGACGAACAAAGGGTTGTTGCCGACTGTGACACTCGATGCCGCGCAGTCCGCTGGTAGACTCGCGGTTGCTGGAACGGCCTTCCCACTTCGAGTGAGCACTGGGGCACGCAAGATTCACCTTATTCATTTTGCCCTGACAAGAGATCCCTCAAACGCGCTTCCGCTAGGTGCTCAAGCCAATGTCGCTTTTCTAAATTCGCTGTTCAACAAGCAGACCGAGAATTGTCCTGATCGACGAGGACAGGTGATAAACGTCAACGGTGACGCCTTTACAGTTCCGACTGTTACTTCGACACTTGCGGGCTTGGCCGGTGTTACCAACCAAGACACTTTGATCGTATACTTTTCGACGCACGGCGGATTTGATGCGAGTCGGAACGATCAGTTCTTCCAGACCATGAATGGCGGGTTCTATAGCCGCAGGCGGGTGCTGCAAAATATTCAAGGGAAAGCACGATTGACCGTCCTGATGAGTGACGCGTGTACGACCCCTTTTGTTGCCCCTCCTAGCGCGGCTCTGGCGACAGCGGCGGCGGAACCGCAAACCAATGCATTGTTCGATCTGCTGTTCTTTTATCAGGGAACAGTCAGCATCAGCAGTTCGACTTTTCCAAATCCTTCATATTACTTGAACGAAGCCACTACCGCGGGAGGAGGTATCTTCACTCGCGGCTTCTGTAAATCGTCTCTCTACGGGCCGCTGGCCAATGAAGCTGTCGGCGGAACAAGGGGATGGGAGAGTTTCTTTGCAGATCTGCAACGGCGGGGATCTGTCAATGATCCACGTGGAAATCAACGACCCACATTGATGCCAACGCCTTGAAGATCGGTACACCGTGGTCTGTTTTCCCTTCCTGTAAAGCGATTCAGCGTGTGATTTGTTTTCGGTTCTGTGCTGTTTACGAAAGTCGAGAGAACTATGAGATTCAAGACATTGATTTGCGTTTCCTTGGCGGGGTTGGCTGGTCTAATGACTGCGGGCGAAGCGAATGCGGGAGGTCGTCACCGGCTCCACTCGGCGGGCTCGCTCTGGCCATTCTTGTTGAACTTTGGCACCCAGGTTCTTCGCAATGAGCTTCCGCAGTTGAATACCGACCGAAACACCGGTATTCCGCCAGCTCTGAGTGACCCCGTGCCTAACGTGACGATTACATCCATTGAGACCAAGCTCACTGCAATCGAGAGCAAGTTGAACATCACAACCTCGCCTCAGAATCCCCTACCGCCAACGAATACCGAGATTGTCGTTCCGGGGACACCACCCCAGCGTCCAAATAATACTGGCATTAACGGCTCGTTTCCGACGAACTAACCCGGTAAGCGATTCGTCGATTGCATCCATGACAAACAAGAAAAAGCCTGCGGTTATTCGTTAACCGCAGGCTCTTGTCGTATTTCATGATATCGCGTTCGGAATGATCGCTGGCATCAGCTTCATCGAGACTTGCCCGAGCTTACGGAACGCAATTCGGGCTTAACAACCCGCCCGATAAACAGGATCACTCCTGATTGATTGTCGCGAATGAGGAACAGAAAGGGATGGTCGGCGCGGAACAACTCTTTAATTCCCACCGCGACGAGACCGCCAGAACCTGCGGCAGCCTCGGTCCCCGTTTCATCGACCTGAATTCGCGCCTGATGAACCAACTCGATCAGCTTCAGCGGTTCGTTCGCAATCCCGGAAAAGTCGGCTTCAGGTCCAAAAGCCATCGGCATCCCCATCTTGCTCAGGATTTCTCCCATGCGGAGGTCCGAGGACAGGGTGAACTTGGGCAGCAGCACAGTCACATCCTGCAGTTTCATCGCACTCGTCCATCGCGCCAGATTCTTCGCGGAGAGTTGCTCCTCCAACTGCGATAAGCCATCGACTCGTTCAGGTAGGATGAATACCGCAGACAGAGTCTTCCCTTTGTAGGGAAGCGAAATCGCCTTAAAGTCCGATGTCTTGAAGTACGGAATCTCTAGCGGACGTTTCTCATCGGAAGACTTCAGTTTCATCATCGGAACATCGATTGTTTCGTTTGCACTGACAGTAAAAGACATCGGTTCCGTAAAATCTTTTTGAAAACGGCACTCCCAAGTCCCTTTGAAGTACGTGGCATTGGTCACCACCAGTTGAGTATCTGGGTTCAACGGAGTAGAGAGTAGCTGGGGTATCAACTTGTTCGTGTTCTCGCTGCCCCAATTATTGATCGCTGTTTGGGCTGTAGTTGGGGACGAAAAATCAATCTCCGTGAACGCCGCTTCAAACTGTTTTCGCGCCGCCTCTTGAAAGGCTGGCAATACGCTCAGACCCTTCTTGCTCCACAGATGATTGACCGACCGCACTTCAAAGCCCGCCCCAGTGCGGTTCAAGTCGCGATTGAATGGGAATTGGTCGGTGTCTGCCGTTTGACTGCTTCGGCCGCTTACGTTCTCGGACAGATGCAGAACATCATTGATCTGCTTCTTCGTTGGCCCCATCGCTCCCATCTTCAGGATCGAGAGCGTACTTGAGACGCTCGTTGGCGACAGAAGTACATTCCCCTGCTGTTGACTTGCCGCTTGGAGATACAGTTTCAGGGCAAAGGCGTTGCTTGCATCGACTGCTGTGGAAGAGATTTCATTCGAATCATTCGTTGCGGAAATCGGACGGTTATCGCCGACAGATTTCGTCAATGCGGCGCTCGCCACCCAACCTTCAGTCCCATCCAAGGCACGGACTCGGACCCACCGTCCGGCTTCTTTAAGAACTTGCACTTTTGTTTCTGCTTTGAATGTTCCCAGTTGCTTCAACTCCTTGGCACCACCGCGAAAGTACGGCGTCTCGCTGCGGATCGTGCGAGCAACTGGATTTGAAGATTTTGACGGTTCATCTGCCTCCAAGAAGGCGGAAGCCCCACAAAATAGCGATGACACAATAGCCAACCTCGCGGTGCGAATAAAATTGCCAATTGCCATAATCTGTTTTCCTCGATTTTTGAAATCTCACCCCACTCGCCATAACGCAATCGCAGTGAACGACGACCGATGCCATTCACAAACCATGCCAAAACCGACTTACTTTCCAAAACAGGCACTTTTCCCTCTGCTCTACTCAAAACACTCCGGCTGTTTGGCGAGCAATGGGTATCGATCGTTCCCACGCTCTCTGGACTTCACCTTTTGGCAAATGAAGACACCATGGTCTTTGCCGATTGTAACGAGTTGGCGGGAATCGCACCTCGCATTGGCTCGAACACGGAGATTTCGGTCTGACTCATTAAAAGAAAACACGCGCGTTCGACGATCTCAACACTGTGTGTTTTTACGGCAAACACTCCAAACCTCCCCCCGAAATGCTGAGGAACATCATCGTGCCATTCCGTTACCTTGTATCGAGTCTACTCCTTTCCGGACTCGTTTCCGCTCTTCCGCCAGCTGCACACGCAGAATGTCCCCAGTGTTGCTCAACTCAGGGCAGTTGTGAGGCAAACAACAAGTGCTGTCGCCCCAACTACACAAAGATCATCATCAAGCGGTCCAGTTGGGGAGGGGGACCGTTTATTGGAGCCGCTCCACCTCAAGGTTTTGCCGTTGGTAGTGTTCCAGCCATGATGGTGGCGACGCCGACGTTTGCGATGGCCCCCGCTTCATTTAACACTGCGCCAGCGGGGCTTTCAACAGCGGACATACGAAGTATCGCTGATGAAATGCGGCGTCAAACGGCGGCACCTACGGCCGCAGCTGCTGCGGATCGTGAATGCAATGATCCTTGCGGTTCCATCAAGCAACTTCGGCAGGATGTGGATCGGCTGATATTAGTAACGGATCGTCTAACAGTAGCCGTCGATAAGTTGGCGGATTTATCCAAGAAATGAAATCCAATGGACGCTCAACCATGATCTGACCTTCCATTTTCAAAAGGGAATGGGATGTCAGGGACCGTCGATCGTGTCACCAACAGGCAGCCAGCAAGGAACGTGTGCGTTCCTGCGAGTTGAAATTTTCCCAGGATGGGTCCATGTACTTAACAAAGTGGTCATTCAACACAGTTATTGCTGCTGCGATTGTTTCTTACGGGCAGGGTTTGGGCTTTGCCGACGAGTGCGTCCCGCGCAAGTGGGGTTTGCCGTTCGGGAGCCGAACTATCAAAGCCAGCCCAGCCTGTGCAGCACCTGCCCCGACTCTGGCCGCTGCTCCGGCAGAAAGCCCCGAACAACCTGTAGCAGCTCCACTCCAACCAGCCGTCGCGGCCCCCGCCATGTTTGCGGCTCCCCCTGCGGCTGGTGAAATCACTGGGGCAACCAACTCGATTGGGATTCGCGGTCTCTCGCTCACCATGCCGGAGATGCGGTTGCAACTTCCGACGGTCCATCTCCCGTCGCTCGTTCGATCGAGCCGAAACGCCGAGATGCATGTCGATGGAGGTCGTGCTCCACTCGTCACAGGTGCTCCTGCCGCCTATGGTCAAATTGCAAACGCCGGACAAGTCGTCGGTACACAATTTCAAGCCGCGCCTGCGGCGGCACCGGCACGCACTCGACCTGCGGCCGCCCCCGCTTCCGCCCCTGCGGCGGCGGCGGCTCCTATTGACTCCTGCGTACAAGGAGTTGGAGCCTACAATTCGCAGTTGGATACGAACATTCAGGATGCGGAAGTCGTTGAAATGCGGCGAGCGTTGATGTCGTATCGACAGGAATTGGATCGCATGAGGCGAACTTTGGATACCGCCTCGCAAAACGGCGACGGTGTAGGTTTGGACGGAGATGTTCCACCTGCCCCTGCTCCGCAGATTCGCCGGTTGTCTTATCCTCAGCAGCGCGAGGGGGCGAATCCTGCAAAGCGACGGGTGGCTTCTGAGAAAATCGTCGAGGCGAGCTACCGAGAGCAATCTGACGACGAAGGCGATTTCCAAGTGGAGGAGCCTGTCGAACGTCATCCCCGTCGAGTCACCCGACCTGCTCAAGCACCGGCCGCATCCGCGCCGCGGCCTTCGGGGCCAGCGAAGCGCGGGGGCACTGCTCCGCGTGAGATCGAGCAGCTTGTTCCGGCGAATGTGGGCTTCTCGTATATCCCTGATGCGGACGAGGCGGCTCCGGCCGATGATGGGTTGGGAGTTTGGAAGGGCGATGGAACGCGACCGACTGCGAAGCGAACCGATGGAGCGGCCAAGCGGTCTTCACGTTGATTGTCTGCGTCACAGCGACGGCGACGGCACACAATGCAGAACCCCGGCCTTGATTCAAGGTTCGGGGTTTTTTGTTTGGTGAAGCGTCCGTTGTTGTGCCGCGAATCGGGATCACGTGGCGGGAATTGGGGTGTTGTTGTGATACCGCACACGATTAGGGTTGAAGGCGTGTTGCACACCGCGAGTGCGAGTCATGGAATGACTCGCCTACGTAGCTCAGTCATTCCATGACTGAGATTCTCCCGGCGACGAAGGCGGTTCGATCCCGACGTGCGCAGGAAGAAACGAAGGCGGACGAGCAGGAATGCCCAACGTCCCGTTCAAACCTTGTGGACCGAGACCACTCGCCGCTGAGGCGTCCGGCAGGAGTTTGCCGACCAAGCCTTAGACCCGTAATCCCTCTCCTGCCGCTCGCTTTAGCAGACCGTTGAACAACCCCACCGGGCTGGCCCCGGTACAACTCGACAGACCATGCAGCCACGGAGTGGCGATCGCGTAAAGCCTGGGGCGATCGCCCCAGGTCTGGATGGAAGACAGAATCCAGCCCCGGAGGGGCGACCTTTTTGAACGGGTGACATCAGTTGAGATCGCCCCTCCGGGGCTGGGTTTCTCTTCATCAATGCAACCGGGGGTTGTCACCCCCGGCTTTACGAGACCGTCCCTCCGGGACTCGTGTAGAGACCAATGGGCTGGCCCCGGTGTGGAATCAGGTCTTTGCACTACTGAATGTCATGTGAATGTCATGCTGAATTCAAAATAGTGCAAAGACCTGCGAGCCACCGGAGCCAAGTGACTGTTGATTTAATCGGCTCTCCGCCATTCGTGTTGATTCTTGTGGAGGGAGACCTTCGGTCAGCCGTTTCGGCGGGGTCAGGAGACCCGCGCCGAACCTCGCGTCAACACGAATGGCGGAGAGCCATTTAATCGTTTAACCGCCAGCCGGAGGCGTGCGCGTCCGTGCCACGTTACACCGCTATTGCACTTCGAATGACGCGCACGCCTCCGGCTGGCGGTTAAACGAGTCGATTGCCATTAAACCGACAGTCCCCAAGCCCGGTGGGGCGGATTTTCAACGGGCTGCTATACCTCGCGCGGTCTAATTTGAGGCTTTCCGAGCGGGGTGGCGTAAGCCCCCCGGTTCCTCGAAAACGGGGCTTACGCCCAAGAACCGGGGGACTTACGTCCCCCGCTCGGAAGGTCTCATTCTCCGCCGCGCGGAGTATAGGTGTCTGTCCGGATAGGCGAAGGTCATCCCTTCTGTAGGGTGGGCACTGCCCACCATCAACGACCGATTGTGGTGGGCAGTGCCCACCCTACGGATATCCGGACAGACCACTAGCGCATGGCCGTGCGTTCCACTTGGTCGATTTTCAGCGCATGTTGCAGGCGGATGAATTTGTCGGGTTGGGCTTTGAACTGCTTGCGGCGTTCGTCGGTCTTGAAGAGGTAGAGTTCGCCGTCGAAGAAGGCTCCGAAC
>JAYVOX010000829.1:0-2996 GCA_043757695.1 Schlesneria sp. | reverse complement strand
TTCATTTTTGTGAGCAGATCGCGCATCCCGCCAGACTCAAGCTGGAAGATTCCTTTGGTCTCACCACGCTGAAGCAGTGCGAACGTCGCCTTGTCCTTGAGCTTCTCGCCCTTAATCAGGTCAACGGGGTCGATCTCGACACCGCGATGCTTTTTGACGTTCTTCACCGTCTTGTCGAGGATCGTCAGGTTGCGCAGACCGAGGAAGTCCATCTTGAGCAACCCGGCCTTCTCGACCGTCGGGCCTTCCCATTGTGTGATGATGTCCGTCTTGCCGGTGATCGTTTGCAGCGGGACGTAATCCGCGATCGGTTGGTCCGAAACCACCACGCCCGCCGCATGAGTTCCCGCGCTGCGTGCCAATCCTTCAATCTGCTTGGCAAGGTCCAGAATCTCCCTGATCTTCGGATCGGACTCGTAGAGCGACTTGAGTTCCGCGCTCTCCTTGATCGCCTCGTCGAGCGTGATGTTCAGCGTCTCGGGGACCATCTTCGCGATGACATCGACATCCTTCGACGGGACGGAGAGGACGCGTGCGACATCGCGGATCGCCGCCTTCGCCTTCAGCGTGCCGAACGTGCCGATCTGCGAAACGTTGGCCGCACCGTATTTCTGCTTGGTGTAGTCGATCACCATCTGACGGCGATCGCGACAGAAGTCGATGTCGATATCGGGCGGCTCGGTTCGACTCGGATCGAGGAACCGCTCGAACAACAGGTCGTACTCCAGCGGACAAACGTGACTCAGCTTGAGGACATACGCGACGATCGCCCCGCACGCCGAGCCTCTCGCGCTGCACGGAATTCCGTTCTCGACGGCGAACCGCACGAAGTCCCACACGATCAGGAAGTAACTGGCGTAGCCCATCTGCTCGATGACACCCAGTTCCAATTTCAGTCGCGCCCGATGCACCTCCGTGATGCCGTCCTCACCGTAGCGGAACTTCATCCCTTCGTCACACAGTTCGCGCAGGTAGTCGATGTCCTTCTTCCCCTCGGGCGGCTTGAAGACCGGGTAATGCCGCGACTTGAGGTCGAGTTGAATATCGACGCGATTCGCGATCTCTTGCGACCGGGCCACGGCATGTTCAAAGCCGGGAAAGACCGCGTACATCTCTGCGGGAGTGCGGACGAAGAGTTGGTCGGTGTCCATCTTCATCCGCTTGGTGTCGGATCGCTCGACCTTCGTATTGACGCAGAGCAACACGTCGTGCATCGCGGCATCGGACTGATTGAGATAGTGCGCGTCGTTCGTCGCCACGAGTGGCAAGCCCATGCGATTGGCCAGATCGACCGTCATGTCCATGCACTGCTTCTGGATGTCGAAGCCCGCGTTCTGAATCTCCATGTAGAGCCGATCGCCGAAGACCTTCGAGTACCACGCTGTCAGCTTCTCGGCCTCTTCCATCTTTCCCTGAAGCAGCATCTGCGACAGTTCGCCCGCCGCGCAGCCGGACAGCAGGATGATCCCTTCGCTGTGAGCTTCGAGCAGTTCCTTGTCGATGCGTGGCTTGTAGTAGAAGCCTTCCAGATACGCGGCCGACGACAGTTTGATGAGGTTCTGAAATCCAACGCGGTTCATGGCGAGCAGCGTCAGGTGATAGCTCGCCTCTTTGACGCGCGTCGCCCCGGCTTTGTCGAAGCGCGAGCCGGGTGCGATGTACGCCTCCAGCCCCAGCACCGGATTGACACTCGCGCCGCGACATTCGTTGTAAAACTCGAGCGCTCCGTACAGGTTGCCGTGGTCGGTGATGGCGAGGGAATTCATCCCCGCTCCCTTCACCTTCTTCACGACCTGATCGATTCGGTTCGCACCGTCCAGCAAGCTGTAGTGCGTGTGACAGTGCAGATGAGCGAACGATGGCGAGGCGACGGCGGGAGTCGCCTCGGGAGAGACAAGAGCGGCATCGGACATGATTCGGAATCCCTTCCGCAACGAATGCGGGATGAGTGCGAGGAAGCGAGCGGGACCGGATTGTACCCGCCGCGCAGAGCGACTCAATCAACGACGCGATTCCCTCGAAACGTGCCCGCTGTTCGCGGGAGTCTGACGCGAGCACGGCCAAGAGTGAGTCATTTGAATGTAGCCACGTTTCGCCAGAACGTGGGTGTTGTTCGCGTCCCGCCCGCACTCTGGCGAGGCGCAGCTACGTCTGACTCAGGCCGCGTGAAGTAGAACGCTCGCACGACGCGTTTTCAGGACTCAATTTTCAATGATTCGGACAAATCGGGACTGGCCAAAATCATTGAGAATTGTCCGCTGCTCCCCCCCGTTCTGCATCCGTGCCCCGGCCTTGCCATCCGTGCGATTCACTTCTTGATCGGGGTGAATCCGTCTGTGGCGAGCGGTTCCGCGCGTCAACTCGCGATGCGAACCGCATCGGCGACTTGGATCGTTCCTTCATAGAGCGCGCGGCCGATGATCGCTCCGACCAGCTTCGGTTGCTGGCGCGAGACCGCAGCCAACCGCTCGACATCCGCCAGACTGGTGACTCCCCCCGAAGCGATCACCGGCAGACCGAGGTCCGCCAGCGCGAGCATGTCGCGGATCGTCGCTTCATCGACACCCTGCATCATCCCGTCGTTGGCGATGTTCGTGTAGATGACTGCGGCCACGTCGAGGCCGACAAACTGGCGAGCCAAGTCGATCGCCGACGTTTGCGAAACATCGAGCCATCCCGCCGTCGCGACCATGCCGTCACGCGCATCGAGGCCGAGGGCGACTTGCCCCGGAAAGAGTCGCGTCATGTCTCGAAACCACTCGGGCTGCTTGAGCGCTTGCGTCCCGATGATGGCACGCTCGATACCGACCTCTTCGAGCATCAACCGAATCGACGCTTCGTCGCGCAGTCCGCCACCGAGTTCACACGGGATCGAGACCGCGCCCACAATGGCTCGGATCGCGTCCACATTAATCGGACGCCCCGCCTTGGCTCCATCGAGATCGACCAGATGCAGTCGCGTCGCGCCGCCGTCGGCCCAGCGTCGAGCCATCTCA
>JAYVOX010000828.1:0-11160 GCA_043757695.1 Schlesneria sp. | reverse complement strand
TGGGCGACCGGCTTCTGGAATCCGCACGCCAGTTGTTTCGATGCGTTTGGCCGGCTGTTCACGCTCGACAACGATCCCGACAGCCGTCCGCCGTGCCGGTTGCTGCACATCATTCCCGGCGGCGATTACGGCTATAAGTTCCGCAACGGCCGCAAGGGAACGCATCCGTTCACAAGCTGGAATGGCGAGATCCCCGGCACGCTGCCGATGGTCTCGGGCACGGGCGAGGCCCCGTCGGGCATCGTCTGCTACGAATCGGACGGCTTCCCCGACGACTACCTCGGCACGCTGCTCGTCGGAAGCTGGGGCGATCACCGGATCGACAAGTTCGTGCTGAAGGAACGCGGCATTTCGTTTGAATCTGTTCCCCAGCCAATCATCAATGGTGGAGAAAACTTCCGCCCAGTCGGCCTCGCTGTTGCACCGGATGGCTCAGTCTATGTCACAGACTGGGTGCTGAAGGACTACAAACTCCACGGTAAGGGCCGAGTCTGGAGGGTGTCGGCGAAGAAAGAGCCGGAACGGCCCATCTTGAATGCGTCAACTATCGTTAGAGAAAATGAAACGTTAGACGTTGATGATCTGCTCAAGTCCTCCAGGCTTGATGTTCGGAGAATGGCCGCCAAGGTACTTACATCATCGATTCAAAGTCACGGGGACTTTGGTTTCTACTTCAATGACATGGTCATCAGTAAATACGGGAGACGATCGCTGGCCGAGTTTGGTGTCGCATGGGTGATGAGAGTTCAGTCCGGTGCGGTGGAACCCGACGCCAAATTGAAGCAGATAATCGAAGGCGATCCGAACGAACCAGCAGACGCATTGTTTGCGATCCATATCATGCAAATGATTCGGAGGACAGTACAAAAGAATGATGACCCCTTCATTCAGAGTAATCAGAGACGATCATGGTGCGAAGAAAAATTTACCGTTGCTGAATTAGTGCGGGAGTTCAGCAATGCGACCCCGATGACCAAGCTGAGTACCCCGCCCGAAAGGCAGGTCGAACTCATGGAACTGATGTGCGTGCAGGTTGGTCGTCATTTGCATCCGCAGGCGATTGAACTCGTTCGGTTGGGACTTGGTTCACGGGGCGTCAAAACGCGAGGGTTGTCTGTCCAATGGATTGGCGAAGAGAACCTCAAAGAGTTACGACCCGAAGTCGAGAAAGTGCTCGCGTCCGAGCCGATGACGAACGATCTGTTCATGGCCTGCCTGGCGTCGCTGTCGATGCTCGATGGCGTGCCGCCCGCTGAGTTCGAGAAGGCTCCGCCGGTGCAGCATGTTTTGCCTATCGTCAAGGACGCGAAGAGATCGGCGGCGTTGAGGGCCATCGCGCTGCGGATGCTGCCTCCCACGTTGAAGGAACTCGATGCGAAGCTGCTGGGTGAAATGTTGATTGTGAAGGACGAAGACTCGGGGGACTTACGTCCCCCGCTCGCCGGAGTCGCGGCCGGGGAGTTGCGGCGCGAGGTGGTGCGGACGTTGCAACACTCGCCGATTCCCGAACGAGATGAACTGTTGAGGCCGATCGCGGCGGATGAGTCGCTCGATGCGAACCTGCGAGCCGACGCTGTGGCCGGGCTGGCTCCGGTCGATCATCACGCCAAACTCAACGACGCGACACGCGATCTGTTAGTGAAGTTGGTGAGCGGGAAGGATGAGTTGCTCGCGGTCGAGGCGGTGCGGTCGCTGCGTGGTGCGGCGATGGCCATGCAGGACCAACCGGCGCGCGATCCGAAAGTGACCGAGGCGTTGAAGCAACTGGCGGCGGATGCGAAGAAAGGCTCGGGGGATTTACATCCCCCGCTCGCCGAAGCGGTCGCGTTCGCGATCGGCCAAGGTAGGGTGGGCACTGCCCACCAAAAGCCGACGGTGGAAGAGTTGGTGGGCAGTGCCCACCCTACGGTGAACGCCGAAGCCGGTCGTCGCGTCTTCTTTCACACGAACGGAGCGGGCTGCTTCAAGTGCCACACGGTGGGAGGCCGAGGCGGCCAAGTCGGTCCCGATCTGACCGTCATCGCCCGGACGATGGACCGTCGGAAACTGGCCGAGTCGATTCTCGAACCGAGCAAGGAAATCTCACCGCAGTTTACGACGTGGGCCGTCGAAACGACGAGCGGCAAAGTTTTGACGGGGATGTTGCTCGGTGAGGAAGTCAACGGCGACCTGCGTCTCGGCGACAACACCGGCAAGGTCTTCTTCGTCCCGTTCAACGAGATCGAAACACGACAGCCGCTGAAGGCTTCCATCATGCCCGAGAAACTCCACGAACAACTGACGCCGTCCGAGTTCCTCGACCTGATCGCGTACCTAGAGACGTTGAAGTGAACGGGGAAGGCAGCGGGCAGTGGAATCTTGAGGCAAGCCGCGAGAAAGCGCTGATTCAAGCTGACTATGGAACAAGGGCGTAATAACTTCTCAAACTCCACCGACTCGTTTCACCGCGTGGACCTCGGCACTTCGCACGGGGATCAGCCTTGGACCGCTTCGCAGAGAGAGCGCCACCACATCAGAGCCAGCGTTTGTGACCCAGCTCGAATCCAGACTCGACCGCGCAGGCCGGGCCGCAACGCGCCGCGATGGGGCGTGATGTCGGCGCGATGGAAGCCGGACAGCTCGATGCGGACGCGATAGTGCGGCGTGGCGAGTTGTCCCGCGCCGGGGCCGAAGGTCACGGCAGGTAGCTCACTGCCGGAGACGTTGAGTAACTGAGCGGGCGGGTCAGTGACGTTCTGCACTCCCAACTCACGCACGCGGCCGAGTAGCGTCTCGGCGGGAAACGCATCGAGCTTGATGGCGACCGGCTGGGCGACTCGCACAAATTCGATCTGACTCTGCGGAAGAATGGCCACCGCTTCGTAGTCGGTGGACTCGGCGATGCGACAGACGGGCGTCCCCGCTTCGAGGACCGCGCCGACGTTTTGCGGACTGAGCGGCGAGCGTGTCCAACGTGACAGTGCCGTCACGCGCGAGGTCTCCTCCGGAGCGAGCTGCTGTAGCTCCGGTTCCGGAACCACGATGCCTGATCGCGGCGCACGCACGAACAAGTCATCCAATCGTTGCTGTTGAAGGGCCAACTGCGAGTCGAGCTCCTTCAGCAGCGATTGCAGTTGCTGGCTGCTGCCCGGATCGAGTGCGGCCTGCGCGGCGTTCAATTGCACTTGGATTGAGGCGCGTTGCTGCAAGAGTCTGTCGTAAGCAAATCGGAGTTCAGGGTTGTCGAGTTCGATGAGCAGATCGCCTTGCTGGACCGCTTGCCCGGCCACGACGTGAATCTTCCGAATCAAGCCGGAGACGGCGATGGTCACTTGCTGCGACTGAGTCGGCTCGATCGTCAGCACCGCATACACACGTCGTGGGAGCGGCACGACACACAGCGCGTAGGACAACGCGGCGACGATCGCCGCCGCCAAAATGGGACGCCACCATTGCTTCGGTCGCAACACGGCTGGGTTTCTCCTTGCGGTCATAATGCCCATCAGAAGTGGCAGGACGAACATGTTGGTGGCCGCCATCGCGGCCAGTCCCCAACCGAAAATGGTGAGCTTGTACGGCTGCAGAAACGTCGTCAGAAACCAGACCATGAAGACCGTCACCATCCAACCGTAGACGGTCGCGGCGATCGCATACAACATGAACAACAGCCCACGCAGACCGGTTGGCCCCGGAGCGGCGGCGTCGGTTCCCCAGCACCACTTGGTCGCGTAGTGCTTCAAACTGGTGTACGACTTTTGACGGAGGTTCGGCACTTCCAAGAAGTCGCTCATGACGTAGTAGCCGTCGTACTTCATCAGCGGGTTCGCGTTGATGAGGAACGTCTGCACGGACCCGAACAACATCGCCGAGAACGCGATGCTGTGCAGCACGCCCGGCGGAGTGGACCACCAGACGAACGTCGCCAGCGAGGCGGTCAGCAGCTCGACATACACGCCCGCTGCGGCAATCGCGATCCGATGCCACTTGTTCGGCAGCATCCACGAATCGGACACGTCGCAGTACAGACACGGCGAGAAGCACATGAACAGCAGGCCCATCGCGTGACATTCGCCGCCGAAATGTTTGCACGTCAGGGCATGACCGAATTCGTGCATCACCTTCACGACGCCAATCGTCAACCACAGCCAAAGAATGTTTTGCAGATTGAAGAAGGCATGAAAGTTTTGCAGTTCGGGACGGCTGGAGAATTGATCGAACCGTCCGACCACGAGCATCGCGGCCGACAGCATCACCGCCAGAGCCAGCCCGACGCCGATCGGATGAAACAACCAGCGCACCCACGGATAGAGCCGGTTGAGCAAGGCATCGGGATCGAAGGCGTGCAGCTTCAAATAGAGAATGCGCGACATCCAACCGAACCACTGCGGTCGCTGCCGCTGTTGGTAACGCAATGTAAACGCGCGGGTCGTCGCGGCGGGATCGGCATCTTCCAGCAACCCGACCTGCTGCCAGCGTTTGACCAACTGAGCGATCTCTTCGACCGTGACCTTGAACGGGGACGGTTCCTCGATGAAGGCCGCGTGCAACTCGACGGCATTGCGCTGGCCATCGAGCAGTTCAAACAGGCGAAACTCCTGCGCGGCGAATCGGAAGTAACGGAGCGACAGCGGGTCTTTCACAAAGAAGGCCGCGCGTCCTTGAAACTGCTGTTCCTGCACGATCAAGTCGGCACGGCGAGCAGGCAGTGGGCGAGTGGCCTTCGTGGTGGCAGCCGCAACAGACACGATTCAGACTCCGGTCAGGTTCAGTACCACCAGTACGTGGAGACGACTTCAATCAACTCGCGAAACAGCACGAACCCGGTGGAGCGTTGGCCGCAGTTCAGTCGCGCATTGACTTCCGTTCCATCGCGCAGCGGGGGCGGTTTGGCTGAGTCCAGATCAATGATCGCACGCACCACGTGCCCCTTCGCAGTGAGGTCCGTTCGAGACGCCAGTTCGCGCACGGTGCCGGTGAAACGGGTTTCCGGATCGGTGGCGAGTACGAAGTCCACGGCAAGCTTCTCGCCTTGAGGCAACTCGGCAATGCGTCGCGCGACGTACCCCGAACGGTCTTCGAGAATGTTCAGTTCGACAACCCAGCGGCCACTCGGATCGATCTGTTGGAACAAGGCATCCCCCTGCCGCACGGGGCGGTGCAACAAGTGTTGTGCGAGGTTCCAGCTCGTGACGACGCCCGCATCGGGAGCAAGTACCACCAGCCGGTCGATTCGCTCCTGCAGCCGTTGAATTTGCAATTCCAGATGCTCGATGGCGACCGCCGCTTCGCCCAACGCCGTTTGCAGGCCGAGTTGATCTCGTTCGGTGAGTCGTTGCCCCGACCGTGTCGCTTCGAGCGACCGTTGTCGTTCGCGCGTCTGCAACAGTTGGCCGGTCAGTTCGCGCAGACGTGCGGTCAGGTCGTGATTATCGAGGACCAACACCTTCTGACCCACCTCAAGCGTGTCGCCGTGACGAACGAGAATCTCACGCACGATGCCATCTTCAGTGGCGAACACCGTGCGACGCGACTCGCACAGCAACTCGCCGTCGGAAGCGAGTCGCAGTTCGATCGGCACCGTCACGAGCGCCACGATGCCCGCTGCGAACAACAGCAGCAGAACCAACTGCCAACAACGGCGCGACCACGTTGTTCCCGCAGATCGTTTCCACCACGACAGGAACGGGATCGCCTCCAGCAGCTCCGTCCGTTGCAACGCCACGCGCACCTGTTCCGCCACGATGGTCGCTCGGTGGACATTGGCCGTGGTCAGCGAGTCTGACCGAAACTGCTCGACGATCAACGCGCCGCGCCGCTTCGGCTGGCCCCCCTTGGTCTCCGTGGAATCCACCATCGGCACGACAAGTACCCGCAGCGGCCGCTCACCGGACGGATACGCTTCGATTGCTGCGCGGTAGGCCTCGGGGGGAAGTTGGTCCGGTGGCAAAACGTCCGCAACGGCGGGTGTGGCCTCGGGCACGGGCGGCGGGAATCGGAAGCTCAAGACCTCGCCCGACTGGATCGCCACCTTTGTGAGGCGGATCAACGCTTGGACCACGTTGGACCGTTCGTTGATTGTCTCGTGGCCACTCGTTCCGAGCAGCACCGGTCGTTGGCCACGGGTCCAACCGACCGACACACGCTCGCAACCGATGGCTTTCCGACCTTCATTGACCGCGACCAGCGCCGCTTCCTGTTTCGTCTGCACCGTGTGCAACCGCACGACGAAGCTGCGTAAGGTCGCCTCGCTCTCGGTCTGAGTCGCCAGGGCTGCCGCCTCGCGTGAGCGAACATAGTCCTGCAAAAAATCGCACCACTGACGGAGATCCCCCAACTCTGTCGCCGCAGCCTCTGCTTCGTCCGGCCGTTCTTGATCCTCGTCCCGCGTGATCGCATCGTCGTCATCGACGGTACTCGTGCGAAACAATTCGACGAGTCCCAACACGGAGGATCCCGAAATGAGCGGTACGAGCAGCAGCTCGAAGTCGAGCGGGTTCACTCCCAAGCCGTGGCTCTCGTGAGGAACGACTCGCACGGGAGCACCTCGCAACGCGACCGCTTCGAGTAGCCGTTCGTGAGGCCCCCAAGAATCCGCATTCGGGGAGAGGCCCGTGAGGTCAAACTTCGCCGCCGAAGTGGCGCGCAGCTTGCCCGACTGAGCCATCCAAACACAGACCGCATCCGCGCGGAAAACTTCCGCTAAGGTCCCCAGAAATGCTTGGTAAAACTGCTGCGTGCCCACGTGAGATCGCGAATGGCAGAACAAATACCGGGACAGTGCCAGCCGCCGCTCTGTATCCGGCATCGAGGCCGTTGTGCCCGTGTCCATTTGTTTCATTCAACTCCAGAAAGATTCCGAGACCGCCGCAAGCAGTGTCGTAGGGCCGAATCCACCGGCCGGGGCATGGCTCAGGCAGAGCTTACCTCCATCGCGTCGCCGAGCGAAGGATTTGCGGGAGATTCGCAGAGACGTAGGGCCGGATTCCACCGGCCGGGCAGGGCACGCACCATGAACCGGCCGGTGGAACCGGCCCTACGAGAATGGCGGACGCACCAGTCGAATGCGAGTCATGGAATGACTCGCCTACGTAGCTCAGTCAATCCATGACTGAGATTCTTCGTTCAACAAGCCGGTCAATTCCCGCCGTGCACAGAATAAAAAGCAAATCATGCCTAACCGGCCGCGTAGAGAGGGTAGGCTGGGAAATATTTGCCTGTTGCGTTGATTTACGTTTTTGTGAATGTTACGGTGACTGCGACTCGGGGCGAAACGACACGGACATCAACGTGTTCGGACCTCTCTGTTGAGGCTCTGCCCTACGGGTGAGTACACCAAATTGTTTTCGGGGGATTTGAAATGAATCAGAGTTTGAATGGGTTTGAAGCTTTGGAAGATCGCGTTCTGTTGGCCGGTAATGTGACCGTCGCGATCAACGCTGCGGGCGTGTTGACGATCAGCGGTGATGGAGCGGCAAACGGCGTGGATATCGTTGACACTGATGGCGACGGCGTCTACGAAATCGTTGGTGCCGGAACCACCACGATCATCGACAACGGCGGAATTCTGAACGGCATCGGCGAGTTGACCGTCGCTCCCACGTCGATTGTCATCAATCTGGGTAAGGGCAACGACACGTTGTCTGTCGTTGACAGCGGTTTCGCCGGTGGCTTGGCCAGCGGGATTAATGTCTCCGTCAACATGGGTGCCGGTAACGATCAGGTCTTGGTGCTTGGTGCTGGACAGATCGCCTTGGGCGATGTGAAGATCGACTTGGGTGCTGGAAATGACCAAATCGGCGTTTTTGGAAACGGCGCGGATGGTTTTAACAGCCTGTCGATCTCTGCCGGTGCGGGCAACGATCAGGTTGGAGTTGATGGTGTTAATGCTAATGCGATTGGTGTGAGCGGTGGTGCTGGCAACGACATCCTCGGTGTTGGATTTGCTGGTGGTTTTGGCACGTTTTCAAACAGCCTCAGCATCGACGGTGGTGCTGGGAAAGATCTGGTTCAACTCGACGGTGCCAATGCCCTGCATGGCAACATCAAGTTGGGTGGTTCCGCTGACGGTGCCAGCATTCTGAACTCCACGTTCACGAACAGCTTCACCCTCAACGGCAATGGAGGCAAAGACAACGTTGAAATCGGCGGCAGCAACTTCCTCGGCATCAACACCCTGAATGGTGGCGGCGGCAAGGATGTTTTGGTCAACCTCGGTGGTAACACATGGAGCCCATCCACGACGATCAAGAGCTTCAAGCTCGTCTGATGATTGATCATCAGCAGTTTCGGTCGATGTTGTGATCAGAAAGGATTCAGGTCGCAGGCATGGAACTTCACGTAAAAAACAGAGGTCAAGCAGTTCGCTGCTTGACCTCTGTTCGTTTTGTGTGGGCCGGACTTTCGTGCATCAAAACCCAAAGCGAGGCATTTGAATGTAGCCACGTTTCGCCAGAACGTGGTTGTTTGAGCGTCACGCCCGCACTCTGGCGAGGTGCAGCTACGTCTCACTTCAGCCCGCGCGAGGGCCGGTTCCACCGGCCAAGCCTGTCGCGCACCACGAATCGACCCTACGGCCCAGGGCTTCCAAGGTGCGAAATGCCGAGAAATCTAGGACGTAGCCGAACTCGTGAGAGTTCGGACGATTGGTCACTCGATCCGAATTCTCACAAACGAGGGCTCCCCAAACTTAGCCGCCTGTTGAAAAAGGTGGATCGGGAGGGCGAGCCGAGCCGCGAGAAACCAGCGAGATTCCGATTAAGAATGGCTCCCTTTTTCAACAGGCTGTTAGAAGCCCCCTAGGTGTCTGTCCGGATACCTGTAGGGTGGGCACTGCCCACCACAATCGGTCGTTGATGGTGGGCAGTGCCCACCCTACGGAAGGTATGGCCTTCGACTTTCCGGACAGACACCCAGCCCTACGAGACTCAACTATTCAAACCGAACGTCGTGAGCAACGTGGCGTGGGCGGTGGAAGCGTCCTTCGGAGCGACGACGACGCTGATGCGGATCTCGCTCGTGTTGACCATCTGCACGTTGACTCCGGCGTTGGCGAGCGCCCGGAACATTCTCTCACCCACGCCCGTATGGCTTCTCAGCCCGATCCCCATGACCGACAGCATGGCCATGTTTTTCTCGAAGCTCAGTTGAGCACCGGGCCAACATTCGATCAGTTCTCGCAACAGCAACAGGCAGCGTTCGAGGTCGCCTCGCGGCACGGTGAAGCTGAGATCCGCCTGCTTTTCTTGGCTGATGTTCTGGACGATGAGATCGACCATTACTCCTCCTTCGGCCACGGCAGCGAAGACTTCGGCCGCGATCCCCGGTTGGTCTGCGACGTGCCGAATTGTCACGCGCGACTGCTCGGTATCGAGCTGCACTTCGCTGACTACAATGTCTTCCATGCTGGCCAACCGCGAGACCACGTCGCGTTCGAGTTCGTCGCGCGAGACATCATTAGTCGCATCGTCGGTCTCCTGGCGATAGCCGATACTGGGCGGCGGAGCCAACTCTTGGTGCAGATTGAAGCCTTCGTGAACGGCCAGCAGGGCGATCTCTCGCTGGTCGCGATCGACCAGCACCGAGATTTTAATCTCGCTGGTGGTGATCATCTGAATGTTGACGCCCCGATCCGAGAGCGACTTGAACATCTGAGCCGCCACGCCCGTGTGAGTCCTCATCCCCGCACCGACCACCGACACCTTGGCCACGTTCGTTTCGTGGTGTACCTCGCCCGCTCCGAGTGACTGCACTGCCAACTTTGCGGCGGTGAGTGCCTCGGCCAAATCATCCTGCGGCACGGTGAACGACACTTCGGCGATGGCACCTTCCGCCACGTCCTGAATCACCATGTCGATGGGAATCTTTCGCTCGGCCATCTTGCCGAAGAGGGCCGCGAGGACACCGGGCCGATCAGGCAGCTTCCGCAACGCGACGATCACCTCGCTCTTCACCAACGCCACACTCGAGACCATTGGCACGTGCGCTTCTTGCAGGGGCGCGATCAGCGTCCCTTCGCCGGTCGAGTACGCCGGGCGAACGAGCAGTGGCACGCGGTACTTCTTCGCGAACTCGATGGACCGCGAGTGCATCTTGCCTCCGCCGAGGCTCGTCAACTCCAGCATCTCGTCGTAGGAGATGCGATTCATTTTGCGGGCCGCTTTGACGAGTCGCGGATCGGTCGTGTAGATGCCGTCCACGTCGGTATAGATCTCGCAGACATCGGCCTTCAGTACGGCGGCCAAGGCGGTCGCGGTCGTGTCACTACCGCCTCGACCCAGCGTCGTGATGTTGAAGTCTTCGTCGATCCCCTGAAAACCAGCCGCCACGACAATCTTGCCCTCATCGAGTGCCTTCCGCATCCGGTCGGTCTTGATGCGACGAATACGGGCCTTGGTGTAGGTCGAGTCGGTCAGGATGCCGATCTGATATCCGGTCAGACTGATTGCCGGTTCACCGAGTGCCTGCACGGCCATCGCGACGAGTGCCACCGACTCTTGTTCGCCCGTGGCCAGCAGCATGTCCATTTCACGAGGAGGGGGATTGCCGCCGATCTGTTTGGCCAACTCGATGAGTTCATCCGTCTTATCGCCGCGTGCGCTGATGACCATCACCACCTGATTGCCCGCTCGCTTGGCATCCACTGCCCGCTGAGCCGCCGCCATGATTCGTCGAGCATCCGCCACACTCGACCCACCAAACTTCTGCACGATCAACGCCACGTTGCCAATCCTCACTGAGGTTGCTGGCCCTGCCACTGAGTTTGGTAGGTCAGCCACCATGTTGCGGGTCAAAAGTGAGACCGTTCACCGAGAAAGACCTCACCACCGTGCAGCCCTCTCCGCACGGCGGGGACACGATAGCAAATGTCCTTGCGGGCGACGACGAAGCGCGGGTTCGCAGCCACTCAGTTCGACTTTTGCCATCTCATTTGGACTGCGGCAATTGATTGCCGCTTTTCTTTCTCGCTTCGGATTGTTTTTGGGAAGACTGGCCAGTGTTGGGGCATTCCAGAATGCGGGGATAAGCCGAGAAAAGAAAACGGTGATCAATCTCCGCAGTCCAAATGAGGTGGCAAAAGTCGAACTCAGAGGACTGAATCCTGTCCCGTAACAAGAGAGCAGAGGAAGAGTACAGCAGACCTCATGGCAGTCGAGACAGCGCGAAGAGAGAGTCCCCCCTCGC
>JAYVOX010000827.1:0-3010 GCA_043757695.1 Schlesneria sp. | reverse complement strand
GCCGCCAACAAGCCGGGTGCCGTTCACTACGCACTCATCGTCTTCGTGATGCTGTCGGTGATCTTGGGGATCACGACCTACATGTTCCACCGCGAGTATTCCGACCGCGCGGCCAAGATCACCGAGTTGGAGGGCAAGGCCGGAACGCTCAACCAGAACATCAAAAAGCTGGATGACGATGTGCAGGCCCTGAAGATTCAAACCGGCAACAAGTTTGAAGTGGTGCTCGACCCGGCCAATCCCAAAGCGGCGACCTCTGTCGTCGGTGCGGCTCTCGCGGACATGGAGCGCTTCGGCAAGGACTTCGCGGGAACGACTTATCAGCAGACGTTGCAGAAGTTGCGTGAAGCGGTCGATGCCGCCGCTGCCGATGTTGCCTCAAAAGCGGTCCAAGTGACGAGCCTTCAGAAAGACCTGAACGAACAACGAGACCGGTTGAACAAGCAGGTCGATACGCACCGCTCGGCTCAGGAAAAATCCGAAGCCGACCTGCGAACCACCGTCGCGTCACGAGATGAGAAGTTAAACGCGAAGCAGGTCGAGATTGATCGCTTCAAGGCCGAGAACAACCAGCTCATTGGCGAAGTGGCTCAGGAGAAAGAAGGCCGGGATAAGGAACGCAAGACGAGCCAGACGACAATCACCGGACTGGAATCCCGCATCGACTACATGCGAGACAAGATCGACACCTTGGAAGGGGTCAGCTTTGAAGTGGCCGATGGGCTGATTCGCCGCGTCGAAAACGCGAGCAACTCCGTTTGGATCGACCTCGGTGAAGCGGATGGATTGAAGACGCGCATGACCTTCAGCGTTTACTCCAAGGAAAGCCAGGGAGTCGGACGGGGTGCCGAAGATGTGAAGGGCAAGATTGAAGTGACGCGTCTGCTCGGCGATCACATGGCGGAAGCCCGCATCATCGAGAACGATCTCTACCGACCTATCGTTCCGAACGACCTGATCTACACGCCCATCTGGAGTCCCGGTCTGATCGAGAAATTTTCGCTCGTCGGGATGGTTGATCTCGACAACGATGGCCGTAGCGATCGCGAACAATTCAAACAACTCCTCGCCGTCTCGGGGGCTGCTCTCGACAATGAAATCACCGACGCGGGTGAGCGGATTCCTGCCGACGGCAAGATCACCGTTCACACCAAGTTCCTCGTCTTAGGCGATGTCCCCGACCCCACGACGCTGGTTTCCGAAAAGGAAAAGGACATCAACAAGAAAATCACCGACCACCAGTCTGAACTCCGTAGAGAAGCCCGCGTCAATGGCGTGCGGATCATCAAGCTCAACGACTTCCTCGCCCATATCGGCTTCCAAAACAAACGACGCCTGTTCAGACCGGGTGAGCAACGACCGTTCAACTTGAAGGCGGGTGCCGCCAGTACACAAATCAACGCACCGGCCGGTGATCGTTCGTCCACGGGCACGACCTCGGCCCTGTTCGGCAAGAGCAAGTCGGCCGCACAGCAGACCTCCTCCGGTGCCACGAGCAAGGCGTACGGCAGTGGCAAGTAGACGGTTTCGCGGCCTCGTGACTTCGGTCGTGATCCGCTGAATCGCAACGGAGAGCAGAGCCTCAACAAACAGGACCGCGCGTCAATGACGCGCGGTCCTGCCGTTATATAACTCGCGCGGGCTGAAGTGAGATGTCGCTGCACCTCGCCAGAGTGCGGGGTGACGCTCCCGCTGCCCCCGTTCTGGCGAAACGTGGCTACATTCAAAAGTTTCGCTTTGGGCCGTGCAAAGTATCAGAGCAAGCCAAATCGCTCGAAGTCGCGTTGGCTCGCGCGCAGTCGCATCGGCAAACTCACCGTCCGCGGCGCGACACACCCCAGTAAGATTTGGCATCGACGGTGATCAGTTCGTTGAACGAGCGCACGATCACTTCGCGACCGTAGTCCAAACCCTCGAATAGCTCGGTGTCGCAGCCGTCGGTCGGACCTTTCGCCTGAAGCGTGATCCAGACCTGATCGAGTCCGCTTCCCTGTTCCACGCGACCGCCTTGCTCCTCGCGACCATCCGCCGCTCGACCTTCCAGGTCGTGGCGAAACTTGACCGTCAGTGTGCCGCGCTCGGCATCGAGTGTCAGTTCCCAACGAGCCTTGTAGCCCTCGTACCCGATCCCCAACGACTGCAATGGGACCGGTTGCCAGAGGCGAAAGAACGACCAATCGCCCGGTGTCATCCAGACGGTGCCTTGCGGGATGCGGTTCGCGTATCGGACGGACCAGCGTCGCGGCACGATCTCACGTTGAGCGTGATGAGCGACATCGCGCACGGCATCGAGCGCCGCCACGAAGCCATCACGAATCGTCTCGTATCGCGGATAGCGTTCGCCCTGATGACCGAGCCAACCGAAGGCGAACCCGCGCGTTGTCAGTCGCACCGCACGATCGCCCATCACGTTGCCAAGCTGTCGATCATCCGACTTTGAGTCGTCACCTATCGTCTGCCACGAACCGAACCATTCGGGGCCAAGTCGCTCGCGCAACTGAGCGGCATCGACTTCAAACCGTTCGCGACCCTCGACGAACTCGACCCCCAGCCAGCTCTCGATCAAGGGAGGGTGAGCGTATTCGGGTGCTGTCGCATCAGGACCAGCAACACGGAAACCGGTTCGCACGGGCAGAGTCGTGGGCATGGAAGTTCTCGACCAAGGAAGTGCGGTCAGGGTAGTGGTCAGTCAGTCGAAGGACAGGTCTCTCACGCAAAACTTGGCTGAGATCGGGCGGAAGTCTACTGGTGACAATCGACCTTCGCCACAACGTCCCGCGTCATCCTGACTCGTCACGCACAGGGGGCGTCGGTCAGTCAAACGACGCAGGTTGCACCGTCCGCGACCTGCTTGCGGGGACGTGGCATTTCAGCAACTCGTCCAAGGTTGAATTGGTGCCGGGCGTTCAAATTTCGGCTCTCCGCCATTCGTGTTGGAACGCATTCATCAGCCGCAGGGCGCTAGCCCACGGTTAGGCGAAATCAAACCGGGGCTAGCGCCCTGCGGCTA
>JAYVOX010000826.1:0-3014 GCA_043757695.1 Schlesneria sp. | reverse complement strand
CGGTTTTGCGGGCCGGGGAGTTCCTTGTGCGGGTCGATGCCGATGGCCTGGTAGATCGTCGCGGCGACCTCGCCGGGGGTCGTCGGCCGGGTCTTGGGGGCGTAAGCGAGTTCGTCACTCTCGCCGACGATGCGGCCGCCCTTGATCGGGCCGCCGCCGATGATCATCGACCAGACGCCGGGGTGGTGGTCGCGGCCACCGGCCGGGTTGATCTTCGGCGTCCGGCCGAACTCGCCGGTCGCGGCCACGACCGTGCTCTCGTACAGGCCCCGCTGCGTCAGGTCTTCGAGCAGCGCCGATACGAGCGAATCGACCATCGGGAGATAGTTCTCCATCCCCTTCTTTAAGTCCCAGTGATGGTCCCAGCCGCCCAGATGAACCGTGACGAAGGTCGTCCCCGCTTCGACGAGACGCCGCGCGAGCAATGTGCTTTGACCCCAACTGTGCCTTCCATACCGATCACGCAGTCGCGGGTCTTCCTGCCCAAGATCAAACGCACGACGCGCGGCAGGACCAGTTACAAGATCGAGTGCCTGTCGGTCGAAGCGGTCCATCGAATCGAGAACTCCCGAACTTTCTGAGTCGCGACGAAGCCGATCAAATCCTTTGGCCAGCGAGGCGCGATCATCCAGCCGTTGCACCGTCATGCCACCCGGCATTTGAATGTTCTGCACACTGAAGTTCGAGGCATTCGGATCACCATCGGTCTCGAACGGGTTGTAAGCCGCTCCGACATAGTTCGCTCCGAAGTAGCCCGGACGGAGTCCAATACTCGATGCATACGGCACCGCGACATACGGCGGCATTCCGCTTTGCCTAGCCCCCGTCACCTTCGTCGCGATCGAACCAACAAACGGGGACTTGCTTGGCGTATCCGCGCCACTCGCACCGCCACGTCCGGTCAGCATCAAGTGCCCGCCCGCAAAGTGATCGCCGTTGTTGTGGTAGAGCGAACGAACCAGAGAAAACTTGTCGGCGCACTTGGCTTGAAGTGGGAACAACTCGCCAATCTCGAAACCCTCGACGTTCGTCTTGATCGGATTCCAGAGGCCTCGATACTCGGCCGGCGCTTGCGGCTTGAGGTCATACAGGTCGAGATGACTTGGCCCGCCATCGAGCCAAATCAAGATGACAGACGTGTTCTTCGCCGATGTCCCTTGCTCGACCGAAGCCTCTTTCGCACGCAAGATATGAGGCAGACCGGCCAGCCCCATCCCTGCCATTCCGACTTGAAAGAAGCTCCGACGAGACATCCCATCGCAATAACGACCGGTCGAACCGAGATCGAGTCGGAACATGGCAAACCCTTTCAAACAGAGAAGATCGTCTCGCAGACGGCGGGAGTCATCGCAAGCAAGCCGGCCGCGACAACCATTTTGAAATCAGGCAGGCAATAAGGCGGGAAGCCGTTCGCATCGGCTGGCTCCGATTCTATTCGGCTCGCAAGACTCCCGTCAAACAGGCTTTCTTGAAGCTGCCGCGACTTCGATCGCTTTCGGCGTCGAGTCGCCGCCTCGCTTTACAGACAACACATCCTGCTGCTTGACTGTCGAGACTACGACACTGTCACTCACCCAGCCTCGACAGAAAGACTCTTTACAAATCTACAATGCTGCGTTACATCTCGTGCAACATTACCTATTGGAGATGAATCCATGACTACCGCGCCTTGGGAGTTGACCGACGACATGTTCCTTGACGAGGAAGAGTCCGTCTCGCTGTGTGACTACTTACGTCAGCGAGTCGACTTGGCGGACGAAGCGTCTCGCCCAACCGCCGTCGTAGATCAAATTATTATTGAAGCCTTACTGTTCTCGGGCTTGAGGAATTCAGAGTTCTGTCGTCTCCGCGTCTGCGACACGATCATCGGCCTTAACAGCTCTGCATTGTGCGTAGAAGGGACGCGACAGCAGGATCGCACCGTCTATGTCCCATCTGAATTGAGTGCGTTGATTCGGGACTACGTGAAGCAGGTTCGACCGCTTTGCCTTCCCGACGGAATCAGCCCGCGCGATCAATCGCAGCCATTGATCCTGAACGAGAGGGGAAACCCCTATGACCGAACTGCGCTCTATCGCCGAGTCGTCCGAATTCTGTCGGGGGCCAAATTGGAGGAGCGAGCCAGTGTTCAGTTGCTTCGGCACTCCTATGGCTATCTCGCCTACAAGCGGACTGGGGGCAACCTGCTGTTCGTCCAGCAGCAGCTAGGGCACTCACATCCGATGGTGACCGCCGTCTATTCGCAATTCGTCGAACATTCACCACATGACCTCGCCGAACTGGTGAACGGCGCGACCAAACTTACGGTGACTCGCCAACTCGCTTCGACGTCCGCAACGAAAGCATCGTTGAAAAGGAAAGGCTCCAAGTAATGAACAAAGACTTATCACGCGAGGAAATCTTCGCCATTGTCAAAGAGATCGTGGTCGCGTGTCTCGCCTGCGAGCCCGATGAGGTCACACCAGAAGCGAACTTTCGCCATGATTTGGGCGGGGAGTCGATCGACGATCTCGATCTGATGTTTCGCTGCGAACGAAGATTCGGATTTCGAATTCGCTTTCAAGACCTGCAAGACTCAACCCTCTGGCAGGTCGATGAACGAGGCCGATTGACTCCAGAGACACTCGCGAAGCTGAGCAATATGTTTCCGCTCATCAATCTGTCAGACCTTGAAGATCAGGAGCGACGTTTTCAGCCGGGCGACTTTTTGAAGATCGATCGAATTGTTCAGATCATCGAACAAGCACAATCCACCGCCAAGACGAACAAGTCCGTGGCGATTGTCGATGAAGTGAGTTCGGCAGCGACCTGATACACGTATTCGCGGATCGCATCACTCACAAAGGTTTTTCAGATGGGCATGTTCGCTGGAACTGAATGGGATCGTCCGCCGGTTTGTGTGCGGTGTGAGAAGTTAGAGAGCGCGTGTTCGTGTCCGCCCGAGTCTGCGCCGTCGAACGTGATCCCACCAAACAAACAGACGGCGACGTTGAGCGTTGAGAAACGGAAGAAGG
>JAYVOX010000825.1:0-11218 GCA_043757695.1 Schlesneria sp. | reverse complement strand
GTGGACCTGCTCTGGACGAGATCGTTCACGCCGAACCGCGTCATCGTCTCGGCCTGCTGTGTCATGGTGGCCGCCGCTGCGTGGTGGGGTCGATTCGGGCACATGCCGATCAAGATTCCGTCCGACGACAATACGCTTGCGCAGGTCATGCTCGCGTACTCGCTGACAATTCTCGTGCTGTTCCTGCTCGCGACGTATCGCTATCGAGAACCGGGGGCCAGCATGGAGACGCTCGGTGTCGAGTTGCTCATCGTCAGCTACATTGGAGTGCTGTTGGGAGTGGCGTCACAGTTGCGCTGGGTCGCCGGTGCCGACGCCGGTTACCTCGTGATCGGCTCGCTGCTAATCGTGACCAAGGGGGGCGACATCGGGGCGTACTTCTTCGGTCGGCTGTTCGGCAAACGGAAGCTGGTGCCGTTGCTCTCGCCGGGCAAGACGTGGGCCGGCGCGGTCGGCGCACTGATCGGATCGGCGGCCACCGCGATCGCGTGGCTGCACTTTGCAACGCCCCTCTTCACGCCCGTTGGCTCAGTACGCTGGGCCTCGCCCGATTGGTTGAGTGCCGCCGTGTATGGCCTGATCCTCGGCGTAACCGGATTGGTCGGAGACCTGTGCGAGTCGCTCATCAAACGCGACGTGGGGAAGAAGGACTCCGCGCGTCTGCTCCCCGGCTTCGGCGGTCTGCTCGACTTGATGGACAGCGTCCTGTACGCGGCCCCGGTGGCTTATGTCTTGTGGAAGGCACTGCCGTTGGCGACGTGGATGGCTCCGTGAGACGCGCGGCAGGAGTTGGCGAACAGCCTTGTAGGATGGGCACTCCTGCCCGTCCGGTCTTCGGGTCTCTCCGAATCATCTGGCCGCTCCGAATTCAAAACCGGACGGGCAGGAGTGCCCATCCTACAAGGCTACTTCGATTTCGCTCGTGGCCAGTTCAGAGCGACACTCGCCGTCAGACTCAGCGCGAGACCGATTAGGTTCACGTACTTCGAGGCTTGGTGATACCGCGTGAACTCCGGCGGCTTCTCGACTCCCGGCGGTGTCACCAGTGCGAGCAGCGGTTGATAGATGAAGGCGTGATCGAGCGACATCACGGTGAGGACCGCCATCAGACAGAAGACCGCGACGACCTGCCGTCGCTGCGATAACTCAGCCCGATCTCGGGCGACGCACGTTCCCAGCCAAGCCGTTCCGACGAGGACTGCTCCCGTCAGGTAGTACGCGGGAAAGCGGATGGCGACGAGCGTGTCTTTCGTCGCCGCATCGAAGCCGCCGTGTGTCACTTCGAGAACTCCGACAATCACAAATAGGACGGCTGCTCCCACCCAAGCGGAAGAGCAAAACCGGGCAACAAACAACGCGGCGTGAGGCATGGGATTCCTTGAGCAGTCGGTCTATCATGCGGCGGCAATGATCTGGAGGATGGGCACTCTTGCCCGTCCGGGTTTGGTGTAATCACACAATCCACCTCGCTGATGAAGTGGCCCGATCAACGGCCAGAGAATACCGGAGTCCGAAGGAAAATGCAGACTCCCGCAGTACCACTCGACACATCACTTAATCCGGCCCACATCGCCATTACACTTCGATTACGTCATCAACAACGTGCCAGCAGTCAGACACCTCTACGACTCTTCTCTTTCGCTACTCGGGATCGACTCATGATGATCGGCGTTGTGCAAAGTCTGACTGTCCTCGGTGGATTGTTGCTGGCAGCCGATGCCACTCCCGCAGCTTCACCTCTTGCCGTCAAAAGCCCACTGTCGGCGGATGCGGCTTTGAAGAGCTTCGTCCTCGCGTCGCCGGACCTCAAGCTGGAGTTGGTTGCGTCGGAACCGGATGTCATCGCGCCGGTGGCGATCGCGTTTGGCGACGACCTCGCGTTGTGGGTCGTCGAGATGCGCGACTATCCCTGCGGCCCGAAGGCGGGATCGAATGAGAAGCCGAAGTCGCGGATCAAGCGGCTGCTCGATCTGAACAAAGATGGACGTTACGAGTCGGTCACGGTCTTCGCCGATGAACTTCTCTTCGCCACGGGCGTGTTGCCGTGGAAGGACGGTGTGATCGTGACGCTCGCGGGTGAGATCGCCTTCTTCGCCGATCGCGATGGCGATGGAAAGGCCGAGTTCAAAGAGACGTGGTTCACCGGCTTCGATCAGGGAAACTCGCAACTGCGGGCCAATCACCCGACGTTCGGTCCCGATGGTTGGGTCTATGTGGCGAACGGGATGCGCGGCGGAACGATCGTCGCCGCGAATCACGAATGGAAAGCGAAGGGACAGCCGCTGCCACTCGCCGGGTTCGACTTCCGCTTCCACCCACAGACTGGCGAGTACGGAGCCGTCTCGGGCCACGGGCAGTTTGGCTTGTGCTTTGACGATTACGGCAACCGCTTCATCTGCTCGAATCGCAATCCGGTGCAGCACGTCGTTCTCGAAGATCACTTCGTCAAACGAAACCCGTTTCTCGCGGTGAAGAAGACCGTCCAAGATGTCGCCGCGTTTGGAGAGTTCTCGAAGCTCTATCCGATCTGCCGGACGTGGACGACCTCGCTCACCCACGACCATCAGTTCACGGCGGCGTGCGGTGTGCAAATCTATCGCGGCGACGCGCTGCCGCCCGAATACAAAGGGAACGCGTTCACCTGCGATCCCACCGGCAGCCTCGTCCATCGCGAGGTCATGACCACGCAGGGAGCAACCTTCAGCAGCCATCCGGGTGAGCAAGGGCAAGAGTTCCTCGCCAGTCCCGACTCATGGTTCCGACCGGTAAACATTGCGAACGGTCCCGACGGTGCGATGTACGTCGTCGATATGTACCGCGCGGTGATCGAGCATCCCGACTGGATGCCGGTCGAACTGCGGACTCGCAAAGATTTGAATGACGGCAGCGACCGTGGCCGCATCTGGCGCATCACTTCGGCCGAACCACCGTCACTCCAAGAGAGACCCGATGCACCGTTGAGCAAGCTCTCAGTCGGAGACCTGATCGAACTGTTGGAGCATCGCAACGCATGGCATCGCGAGACGGCCGCACGGCTGCTCCACGAACGCAATCCCGACGAAGTATTGACGGCGCTCAAGCTCGATTGGAAGAAGAACCGGCTGACTCGGAGTCGCCTGCACGTGCTGTGGTTGTTGCAGACATTGGAACCGCGACTGACTCCCGCCGTGTTGGCGTGGAGTGAGACCGAGAACCGCGATGCGCGCGTGCGCGAGCAAGTCGTCGCGGCGATCGGTGAGAACTTGGACGAACTCTTGTCGGATGAGACCGTTGATCTGGCGAGCCACGAGACGGACGATCGCGTTCGATTTCGGATGGCCCTCGATCTGACCGGTCGCAGCGTGGACGATCATCAGTCGCGCGCGTCACTCGTCCGATTGCTGCGACGCGGCGCGGCCGACCCGTGGCTGCGCGTGGCGGTGGGGACGATCAAGACGGAACCGCCCGAAGCGTTCCTGATCGAGTTGCTCAACGACTGGGACACGCTCCCCGCGCCGGTGGCGGGTGCTGAAGAACTGGTCGAAGAATTGGGTGCGATCGTCGGTCGCCAAACTGCACCAGGTGCGTCGCGAGCGCTGTTCAAGTGGTTGCTCAGTTTCAATCCGGCCAAGTGGGATGATGCCATCGCTCGTGACGTGCGGCTCGCGGGTGTGCGCGGCTTATCAGACGGTTTCGCGCGACGCGGCCAATCTCTAGCCGAGCATCTCGCACAACTGGGTGAGACCGAATCAAAAGCCGCTCAGGAGTTGATCGACTCGGCTCTCACACTGATCTCATCGTCGGCAGAGACGGAGCCACGCCGACTCGCCGCCGTGAAGATGCTGCAACATGCCAAGCAATCGGAAGTCACCGACGCCTTGATGTCTCTGGCCATATCAAACGCGAGTGCCACGCTGCGACTGGCGGCTCTCGACGCAATGGCCGCGCACCACGAACCGACCGTGGGCGCGAAACTGCTCGCGGCGTTCTCCGCTCAAACGCCGCCGCTCCGCCGCGCGATGCTCGACGTGTTGCTGGCGGATGACACGCGATGCGATGCCCTCCTCAAGGAGATCGAAGCGGGGACGCTCAGGCCGAACGAACTTGATGCCACGCGACAAGCACGTCTGACGAAGCATCGCAACAAAGAGTTGGCGGCTCGCGCCGACAAGCTCTTCGCGGCGAACGTCTCCGCCGATCGAGCGGCCGTGGTCACGGCCTATCAACCGTCGTTGGAGAAGAAGGGGGACGTGGCGCGCGGCCGAGCGGTCTTCGAGAAGAATTGCGTCACCTGTCATCGCGTGGCGGGACTCGGTGTGAATGTGGGGCCGGACGTGGCCGACACCTACAACCGCACTCCCGCGTATCTGCTCACCAACATCCTCGACCCGAACCGCGCGGTCGATGCCAACTACTTTGGTTACACACTCGCGACCACGAACGCCAAGCTCTACACGGGCCTCGTCAAAAATGAGACCGCATCGTCCCTCACCATCCGGATGCCGGAAGGCAAAGAGGAAACGATCCTGCGCTCCGACATCGACGAACTCAAATCGAGCGGCCTCTCGCTGATGCCGATCGGCCTTGAGAAGAACATCACCGTCGATCAAATGGCCGACCTGCTGACGTTCCTCAAAAACTGGCGCTACACCGAAGACGGCGTTCCGCTCGGCGAGTGATGCCGCGAGCAGCGAATTTGCTGAAACTCGGAACTCGGGCGACAAGCTAAATAGCAGATTGCGATTCACAAACCGATCGAGCAAGTCTGTTCGTCGTCTCCGTTTCACAACGAAGATTGCGGTTTTTGATTTTGATCCGCGTGGGAATTACAACGAGGATGCGACATCGAATCGCGTCACTCACGGTCAGATTTTTAGCTGTAGATAAAGCGGCATTTATGAGGCTCACCCAGAATTCATGCGAGCCACTTCACGGAAGTGATTGGACAAATCGGAAGCCACGAAAATGACAGAAAGTTGGCGCAGTGTGTTGTGCGAGCAGGTCTTTTCGGACGTAGGTCCGGGAACAGTGCTTCGCGATTTCGAGACCTTGTTGAACTTCATCGGAGATTCCGGAGTTCGTTCGACAGGCAAGTACCATCTGCTTCCCATGGCCGGACTCGCGACACTGGATGAACAAATGGCAGCTCCGGTCAGGCCTCGTTTGGAACGCCCCCAGCAGTTCGCCTTTCCTCAAATTCATGGTCTGTACCTGTTGCTGAGGGCGCTTCGTCTAGTCAAACCAGAGGGGAGCGGGAAGACAACCGGCCGATTGGTCTTGGATGCGCCCCGTGTGGCTCAGTGGCGCGAACTCAACCCGACCGAGAAATACTTCACGCTGCTCGATGCGCTGATCCACAAAGTCGATCAGGCGGCGGCGGGAGATCCTTCGCGCGGCCCCGGAATGCTCATGGAACTCTACGTGATCACACTGAACTCCCCACGCGAAGGCAGAAACGTGGACTCAATTGGCGACCTCGAACGGTGGATTGTGCGGTGTGCTCGAAATCATTTCATTCCCGCGTTAGTCGAACTGTTTGGCTGGATCGAAGTGACTCGGCGTCCGCAGCAGGATCGCGAGTCGTGGACGGCGAGCCGAGTTCGACGCACGGCGTTCGGACACGCCATGCTTTGCGCAACCAAGGCAACGCTCTCCAGAAGTGCCGTGGATTCGGAGTCGCCAATGGACAAAGTGGATTTTCTCGACGTGCTCGTTACGGGAACTTTTACAAGCCCGATCGGCGGGAATCTGGCCAGCATTGACGAAGCGGTCGCCCCTGAGGAATCAAACGACGATCAAGTTATCGTCGATTCTCATGAGGATCGTCATCGGGAATTGGATGATGATGATGAAGGGGAGCAGTATGGGGAGGAGCAAGCTTTGCCGTGCCGATTGCTCTTCGCCGAACACTTTCCAGCGTGGCAGCGATCGCTGAAAGACTCGGTTCGCGAGTTTCAAGAGGGCTTGTATACGTTCAAGGTCTCACTCGACGATGTCTGGAGGAGTATCGAAGTTCCCGCCGAGACGACCTGTGACTCGTTGTTGTTCACGATCCTCAAAGCCTTTCGTTTTCGAGACGAAGACCATCTGTATGAGTTCACGCTGACAGACATCGATGGAAGTACGCTCAACTTGATTCACGATCGCATGGAGTTGACAGACACTAATCAAATCGATGCAGCTGAGATGTCGGTCGGCGAACTCCCACTTGCCGAGAAGGGGACGATGAAGTTGCTTTACGATTTTGGCGACTGTTGGCAGTTCAAAATCAAGCTCGAACGTATCGATCCCGCCGCAAGGCGAAGGGCGTGCAAGATCATTGAACGGCACGGTACGCCTCCTCGGCAATATGAATGCTAGAGCGGCAGACGACGAATTGGGGCCGCACTCCGGGACAACGCGCTCTCAAGCGATCAAGTTCTGAGATCGCTCCCGTTGCTGGTTTCATCGGTGAGATCAGGATGACAAATTCGATGGACGATCGCTTCATAACTACCGATCTGCGGCTAGCTCTCCATGGGCGTGGCTCCGCCATCGAGCCGCCGAATCGGTTTGCGAAGACGCATTCGATTCCGGACTATGCCGACTTCGAGAACGATCCGGAGTTCCTCGACGATTTGCCGCGTGTTCGTACCGAGTTCTTCATCGACGAATCGAAGAGCATCGTCAGTGAGAACGACAGTCCCGACATCCCGTTTCGATACAGCATCAATGCCTATCGAGGCTGCGAGCACGGTTGCTCGTACTGCTACGCGCGGCCGTATCACGAGTACCTCGGGTTGAACGCGGGGATCGACTTTGAGGCGAAGATTTTCGTGAAGCTCGACGCACCGCGACTGCTGCGCGAGTGGCTGTCGCGCGATGCGTGGCGCGGCGAGCGGATCGTCTTCTCGGGCGTTACCGATTGTTATCAGCCATGTGAGCGCAAGTTCGAGCTGACGCGCCAGTGTTTGGAAGTTTGCGCTGAAGCTCATCAACCGGTGTCGCTCATCACCAAGAATGCGCTCGTGGTGCGCGACATCGACCTCTTGAGGACGATGGCCGAATGGAACGGGACGCAGGTCAACATCAGCCTCACCACGCTCGATGCCAAGCTGGCGAGGAGACTCGAACCGCGCACCAGTTCGCCCGCCGCGCGACTGCGTGCGATTCGCGAACTGACTGCGGCTGGCATCCCCGTGCGCGTGATGACTGCGCCGGTGATTCCCGGTTTGAACGACAGCGAACTTCCCGCACTCCTGGCTGCGGCCGCTGAAGCGGGAGCGAAACACGCGGCCTACACGATGCTGCGGTTGCCTCACGCCGTGAAAGCCGTGTTCGTCGAATGGCTCGACCGCGAAGAGCCACTCAAGCGAGACCGGGTGATCGGGCTGATCGAATCGGTGCGCGACGGGAAACTCAACGGCACAAAGTACGGTGAACGGATGCGCGGCACGGGTGAGTTCGCCGAGCAAATCAAACAAACGTTCCAAGTCTTCGCCCGCAAGTACGGCCTCGATCAACAACTCCCGCCCCTCAACTCCGCACACTTCACACCACCTCGACCGGTCTCCGGACAACTGACGCTGTTCTGAAGAACTCAGTGACTGTCCGAGAAGTCGATTTGCTGCAACGTGTCCGAGATGTTGGTCTCGGGTGCCACGGTCACGGCTTTGCGGGCCGTGTCTTCGCTATGACAAAAGCACGGCCACGCAAAGCCGTGACCGTGGCACCCAAGGCAATACAGGCTGGCAGTTTGCGAACCGCTCCAGTTCTCGGACAGCCTCTCAATTGTGCCCGCGCGAGGTATAAACGCTTGAGGTCGTGAACGATTACCCCGCAACACGCGGCAGATTACAAATCTGCCCCACGTGACTTTTGTCGGAAACGTCAAAGTTGAAATCGGGAAGGCCGGTGACACCCAATTCAGTTCCGAATGGCGGCCACCGGTGCTGACGGTTTGCCATTCTCGCAGTGAGCGTATTCCGCCAAGGCGGCGCGCTGCCCTTCGATGGCCGGTTCGAGATCGCTCCAAGCTTCTTCCACGTCGTGCAGGTTGCCGGTTGCGCCCTGAGTTTCCAGACGCTGGGCGGCGGCGGTCACCTTGGGGTCGCCGAACGTACTCGCCGCACCGCGCAAAGTGTGGGCGGCCCGCTTAAGTTGGGCGGGATCTTGCTGGTCGATCGCGCGGCGGATCTCGCTCATCCAATTCGGAGTCTGTTCGAGGTACAGTTCGATCAACTCCTTGAGAATCTCGGCATCGCCACCGGAGTTGGCCAACGCCGCCGGCAGATTGAAGCCCGGTTCGGCGGGGACAGTCACGGTCGCATCCGCGCGTACGGAGGTCCACCGCTCAACCACCTTAAACAATTCCATGGGTTGCAGCGGCTTGGAAACGTAGTCGTCCATTCCCGCTTCCAGACACCGCTCGCGATCCCCCTTCATGGCGTGCGCCGTCATGGCGATGATCGGCACGTGTGTACCGTTGGTCCGTTCCAGCGCGCGGATGGCGGCCGTCGCTTCGAAGCCGTCCATCTCGGGCATCTGCACGTCCATCAGCACGGCGTCGAATTGATCTTTCTGCACCGTGGCCAGTGCCTCCCGGCCGTTGCCGACGACGACGACCACATGCCCCCGCTTTTCGAGCAACCGGATCGCCAGCCGCTGGTTGACCGCGTTGTCTTCGGCCAGCAGCAACCGCAGGCTCCGCTGAGTCTTTTCAAACGAGGCCGCAGTGGACGCCGGCACCCGGGCCACCGGGAGCGACGGTCCGACGGCGGACATGATGGCTTGCAACAGTTCCGACTGCCTGACGGGTTTGGTGAGATACGACGCGATCCCCAACTCGCGGCAGCGCGCCACGTCGCCTCGATGGTCGCCCGACGACAGCATCATCATCGTCGCCCCGGCGAGTTCCCGATGCTGCAGGATTTGTTCGGCGAGGCTGAACCCGTCCATCTCCGGCATCATGCTGTCGAGCAACACCAGCGCGAACGGTTCGCCCGCTATGCGGGCCTGCTCCAGCATCTCCATCGCCGCGCGGCCGCTGTCGACCACGGTCGGCCGCATGTGCCAGTTGGTGAGAAGTTCTTCGAGAATCCGCCGGTTCGTGAGATTGTCGTCCACCACGAGTACCGGGAGGTGATGCACGTCCTCCCACTCGGCCACGGCGGGACGCGCGAGTGGGGTCTGGCAAATGCCAAATCGCGAGGTGAAGTGAAAGGTGGTTCCGCGCCCTGGCTCGCTCTCCAGCCAGATCCGCCCGCCCATCATCTGCACCAACTGCGAGGAAATCGCCAGGCCCAGGCCCGTCCCGCCGTACTTGCGCGTGGTCGAAGTATCCGCCTGCGTAAAGGCCTGAAACAGTCGCCCCTGTTTGTCGGCGGGGATGCCGATCCCCGTGTCCACCACGGTGAAGTGCAGCGACACGTCGTCCGCCGTGCCGGACTCGACGGCAACGTGGACGACCACCTCGCCGTGTTCGGTGAATTTGATGGCGTTGCCGATCAGGTTCACGATGACCTGCCGCAGCCGACCGGGATCTCCGATCAAGGCGTTCGGGATGTGGGGTGGGAGGTGACAGGCCAGTTCCAGTCCCTTCTTGTAAGCCCGTGCCGCCAGCGCGGCGATCGTGTCGTCGAGCGTCTCCCGTAGGTCGAAGTCGATCAATTCCAGATCGAGCTTGCCCGCCTCGATCTTCGAGAAGTCCAGAATATCGTTGATCACTGACAACAGGTGATCGGCCGACGACTTGACCATCGTCAGGTACTCGCGCTGCTCCTGCGAGAGTTCGGTGTCGAGCGCCAGTTCCGTCATGCCGATGATGCCGTTCATGGGCGTGCGGATTTCGTGGCTCATGTTGGCAAGGAACTCACTCTTGGCGCGGCTGGCCGATTCCGCGGCCGCCTTCGCCTGTTGCGCTTCGGCCTGCGCGCGATGACGCTCGACGATCTCAGCGCCCAGTTCGGCGTTGGCGAGTGCCAGTTCGCGGGTTCGGTCGTGAACCCGCTGCTCGAGTGTGGCCTGGGACGCCGCCAGTTGCCCGGCCATGTGGTTGAACGTGTCGGCCAGCGTGCCCAGTTCGTCGTGCGACCGGGCCGTCACGCGGGCACTGAGGTCGCCGCCTGCGATTTGGGTGGCCGTGCGAGCCATGTCCAGAATCGGCTCCGTCACGTGCCGCGCCAGCAGATACGCGGCGGCCGCGCCGACAAGCAACATCACGCCCGCCATCACCAGTGAGAGCAGTCGTAATCGCGTGACCGGTGAGTAGGCTTCTTCAATGTCGATCTTCGCCACGAGGCCCCAGTCCCGATAACCCACGGGCCGATAGGCCGCCAGCACGAGAGCGTTCCGATAGTCGATGGTGGGCTCGAAACCGGTCTGATCTTGAAGGGCGCGGGACATCGCCGGCGCGTGAGCGGTCGCGATCTCGAAGGTGGTCGGAGCATGACGCGGTGGCAGCAGGTAGCGGATCTTCTCGCCGGCGCGGGTGCCGACGAGCACCTCGCCGGTCTCACCCAGGCCGGTCGTGTCCGACAGGAATTGCACGAACGGCTGGAGATCAAGCTCCACGACCACGACGCCCAACAGACCACCGCCATCCGCGAAGACTGGTCCCGTGAGGAACGCCTCGTAGTGCCGCTCGGTCTGGTTGGTCTTGTCGGCCGCGGGCTGTCGGTCGTGCGGGCGCGGCAGGCCCAGATGACGCTCACTGCGACCGGCCGCGAAATCGGCATCCGCCGAGAAATCTCGACCCAGATACGTCTCGTCTGTCGCCGTGACCACTCGCCCCGCGCTACCCGCGAGACAGATTACCAGAAACCCCGCACTGCTCTTCTGAGCGTCCAACAGAATCTTCCGGGACTGCTCACGAAACTCCGGATCGGGAATCGAGCCGGCGACGTGAGCGGCGAAAAGTTTGCGAAGCTGCGTCCGGCTGGCGACGAGTCCCACCCGCTCCTGCTGCTGCTGAATGTAGGCCAGCAACATGGCCTGCCGATTGGAGACGGTCACCGCCAACCGCTCGTTAATTTGAGCGACCAGCATGGCGCGGGCGAACCGATAGCCCGTCCAACCGAGGACGCCTGCGGAGAACATCACCAGCACGCCGACGAACACGGTCAGCTTCAGGCGGATCGAAGAACGGATCGCATGTGACACGGACAATCCCCTGTTGTGACTTGGCGCGGGGGTCGGGCGTTCAAATTTCAAAATTGGCTGTCCGTCGTTTCTCTGTGATCCCCGCCCGCGCTCGGCCAAT
>JAYVOX010000824.1:0-3027 GCA_043757695.1 Schlesneria sp. | reverse complement strand
CCCGACCAGATTCGCGACAACGCCGCTGCGATGACGTGGAGCCTCACTCCTGATCAGATCGCGCGCCTCGACCGAGCGATCACCGCACGCGGGCCGGTCGTCTCTCGCGCGGCCGTGTGATCGGGTCTCTCGTTGTTCCCTCGCGCGGTGGGAATAGACCTCGCGCGGGCGGAAGTGAGACGTAGCTGCACCTCGCCAGAGTGCGGGGGGGGACGCTCAAGCAGCCCACGTTCTGGCGAAACGTGGCTACATTCAAAGGTCTCACTTTGGGCCGTGCAAAGTATAGACCAGCTTGTTGGACGGAGAATCTCGGTCATGGAATGACTGAGCTACGTAGGCGAGGCATTCCATGACTCGCACTCGCCTTGCGCGGCAACCGGTCGATTCTGAACGCGCAGGCCAAACCAACCTGCTGCGCGTTGGAAATCGAAGAGGAGACCTTCGGTCGGGCGTTTCGGCGGGGTCAGGAGACCCGCGCCGAACGGCGCGGCCGTGCGACGGGCATGACTATCGGCGACATTTGCCGACGGCGCGCGTCTCTCAAAACTTCAATCATTTTGGTTTCAGCCGCAGAGTCCGTCAGGACGATAGGTTGGCAGGTTGATCGTCCAAGGACGTTTCGGCCCTGTCGTTCTTGCCGATTGCCGTTCATCGTCGAGTCTCCCCTGTGCCATTCACTCGCGGATTGCTGTGTCGTGGTGGGATCGTTGCGCGGCTGATGCTGCTCGGCACGGTGCTTTCGTGCGTCTTGTTGAGCGGCTGTGTCGGCAACTCTCGCCGGTCGATGACTCAGTTCCTGCCGTCCGTACCTCAAACGTGGTGGCCGGGAACACGCGAAGAACCTGCCGTAGAGGCGGAGAAGGCCGAGCCTTCCGTGACGGCGAATGTTGCCGCGACAGCCGACTTGTCCGAAGCCGCAGCGGGTGAAAGTTCGCTGAATTCCAGCGGTCTTGTTGCTACGAAGCGCAAACCCTCGGCCAAAAGCATGGCGGCAAATGGTTCTGTCACGGCGCATGGCGGAGGCCGCGCGACCTTGCCTCCGACCGAGAGTGAGCGACAAGCCGCCGTGAGAGCATTGGCTATAGCCAATGCCAACAACGCGGCGCAACCCGATGACGGCGACAAACAGCTCGAACGACTGAAGGCTGCGCTGAATGAAGATGCCAGCCGCACCACGACCTCCAACCGCGCGGTGACGGCCACGGGTGAAGTGCGGGCGCGCGTGGAGTCGTTGCTGAGTCGCGCACGGCGCTTGTTCGACATCGGCCAACTGGCCGATGCCAAGCAGACGGCACAGATGGCTCAAGAGTTGGGTGAGTCCGCGCGACTCGACTTCTCCCCCGACGAGGAACGTCCCATCGACCTTGTCCGTCAAATTGACGATCAGTTGCAAGCGACCGCAGACGAAGAAGCTCAACCCGAGCAATCGAAAAACCCTGTCGCCGCCGTATCAGGCTCGCGCACCACGCCCAAGTCACCATCGACTGCCGCACCGTCGATCACCGCACCGAACGTGAGTTCCGCAGCAGTGAATTCCACGACGGAGGCCTCGAACGGTCGCTCTTGGTTGAGAAGCCGCGCGATCAACGTCTTTCGCCGCGAACCCAAACCGGTGGTGAATGACTCGATCCCCGCCACGCTCGACACCTTCACTGACAACGTTGCGACTGCGACTCAGGATGCTGCTGGCGTTCACCCCAACTCCATCGGCGGCGCGAAGGACGACAGCGAAGCCAGCTCAGACATCGCCGTCGTTCAAGCCAACCGCAGTGTTGCTCTGGCGCGAAGAGGCCGGCTGGCGCAGACTGCTGGCGATGAACTCGCCGTGGCGGACACGAATCGCGCACAGATCGAGTTCGTGTCTCCCGCCAGTTCGTCATTCGCTCGTGACGACGATGCGCTCAGCACAGATCGAACTCAGGACAATGAGGCAAGCCACACTCGACACACGGACGCGGTCAGCGACGCGGCATTCGCGGTACGGAACAATTCCGTCGGCGAGAACGATCGGCAATTGCCGGTCGATGACGCGGGCACGACGCCTCCGGGATTGGAACCTCCGGCATTGGAAGAGGTCCGCCCGATGTCGCCGTTTCGCAACCTGGCCCGCGCGGTGAAGATCGTTCATCCCGAACGTGCCGAACAGCGCGAGTCGCGTCTGTTTGCCGCAGGCTGGGCCATCGCCAGCGCCGTCTTGATCGTGGGTAGCCTGCTGGCAATCACGTGCTACCGCCGCTGAACGACTACGGCGCAAGGGAATCATCGGCACTGCTCGTGGGAATAATGGGATCGACTTGCCTTGCAGAGCGAGTGCGTTGTCGAGCGAGTTCTTCTGCGAGCGACTTCTCCAGCGACACGGTCACGATGGCCTCGTCGTACAGCACGTCGAGATTCGTCAGCACGAGACGGTCGCCCGGCGCGAGACCACTCGTAACGAGAGCCATCCCGTTGAGGATGCGGCTGACGATGACCGGCTGCGGCGTCACCTTCCCGTCGCGTTCAACGAAGACACGTCCGTTGACGACGGCATCGCGTGGGACTGGCAACGTTCGCTTCAACACCGGTCCTTCAACACGCGCATGGACGAACGTTCCCGGCAACAGGGGAGTCACCTGCGTGGTGTTCTCGACGCGAATGAAGACCGTCGCTGTGCGCGTCTGTTCGTCGGCTTTGGGCGAGACGCGGACGACGTGCCCCGTCCAACGTGGTGCTGCCGTTTCGTTCTCCGCCAGCTCGACCTTCGGGTAACGACGTTCGAGAACATCGGGGAGCAACTTCGCGTAGTCGTCGAGTGTGACCGCGAGCGGAATCTCGACCTCCGACACCGCCGTGATCGTGACGAGCGGTTCACCGACGCGCACGTACTGGCCTCGCTCCACATGAACCGTACTCAGGACTCCACCAAACGGTGATCGAATGAACGTCCGGGCCAGATCGAGCGTGCTGAGCTTGAGGTCGGTCGTGTGGCTCTCGATGTAACGCTGAGTTTGCTCGCGCCGCAGTGGGAGCAAGTCACGCTCGTTGTGG
>JAYVOX010000823.1:0-11278 GCA_043757695.1 Schlesneria sp. | reverse complement strand
TCCCCGAAAATCCGGTTCATCAGCATCCCGAGCGCAAACACCTCGTTGTCATCAATCATCACCTCGTTTCAACTTTTGTCGGAAACGTCAAGCAGGGCCACGTTTGTCATCTCGTCCGACACGGACTCACGCGACGCAATCAACACGAAATTGAACAACTCAACAACTTGAGGACTGACATCATGCTTGCGACTTCCGCGACACCCACGACATCCGCCGCTCGCGCGGGACGGCTGCGACTGGCGCTGTGCGATGCCGGACAAGACCGGTACCTCGTGGACTTCTCCGACGTGAAGAGCTTTCAGCAATCGAACGTCATCACACACATGCCGACCGCCGACCGGCCCGACGGTGAGTTGGTCTCCGCGCAAGGTGAGGTTCCCGTGTTCTCGCTCGCTCAGCGACTCGGGGCCGCGCCGTCGCTGGCGACGCACCAGTACTGTCTGATCGTAGGGAACGCCGCCGCACGCTGGGGGCTGCTCGTGGATTGAGTCCATCACACCGCCGACTGCGATGCACGAGAACTTGTGGCGCTGCCGAGTGACCTGCAATCGGCTTGGTGTCGCGACGGACTGATCCGCGCGGAGGAAATCGCCGCGAACACGGGCGCGGAAGAGTCCGTTGAGCAAGCCGCACGCTTGCGGCTCCTGTTGAAAGTCGGAGCGCTGCATCCCGAGTTCATGCACACCTCCGACACTCACCACTCGTCGGCCAATCTCGTGAAATCACCCTCCTTTGAAGGGAACGCCGAACAGAATGCGGGGGCGGCGACTGTCACAGGAGTGGCCTCACGGTCGCTGGCGATTCGCCAACTCCTCTCGTTCGCGATGAGTGACGGCAGCGCGAACGGAGAGTCGGTGCGTGTGGGTCTCAATGCCACACAAGTCGCCGCCAGCGCTGACGAAGCTCCCTCATGCCGACCCCGCGATCCTCGGAGTGGTGGCGTGGCGCGGCCGTGCGGTGCCGGTCGTTGATCTCGCCACGAAGCTCGGCGTCACGAGGCATCGCCAAATCGACACGACTCATCATCACGCGGACACAAAGCGCCTCCGCACCGCTGGTCGCGTTCTTCTGTTCGACCGACATCCGCACCGATCGCACTGATGTGAATTCGGCGCGCCCCGACCAAGACCACGCCGCGCGTCCCGATTCGCTTTTGGGTGCCTTTCAACTCGGAGACAGCACCGTGCTGATCCCCGATCTGCGCCGCCTGCTGGCGTGAGTCCAATGGCACTTACTTTAGTAACCCGCAGCGTGAGCGAGGGAGGCCGACATATCGCAAACAACGGTACTTCCTCGCTCACGCTGCGGGTTACTTTTCTAAAGTCCGTGCCATTGGGCGTGAGTCCGGTGCGACGCCAACGTGGAGCGGCAGAGGCGTCTTGAAGTCTCCGCTTCGGACCATGCGGGGTGTTCTGGCATAATCTGGCTGGGCTGCTTTACGCCGCTGTCACTGACCGGCTATCTTTGATGCAACCGCCTTGGACCACCCCGCCTGTTGTTGGCCTACCTGAACACTTCCTCCGGGAATCTCGATGATGCTACCACGTTTGTTGCTCGCGAGTTTGTTGTCGTTTGCCGTGCTGGTCTCACCCTGTCTGGTTTCAGGTCGTGCGGCTGCAGCCGAGGACGCGAAGCCCGAGCCGCCGGTCAAAGTCAGCTTCTATCGCCATGTGCGACCGATTCTTCAACGGCACTGCTCCGGCTGCCATCAGCCGTCGAAACAAGGTGGCAACCTCCAGTTGATTTCGTTTGAGACCTTCTTCAAGGGAGGCGACGGCGGCGCGACTTTCTTGGCGGGGAAGCCCGATGAAAGTTTGATCGTCAAGCAGATTTCGGGTGAGAAGCCCGAGATGCCGCTCAATGCCGATCCCCTTTCGGCCAAGCAGATCGAGACGATCCGCAACTGGATCGTGCAAGGGGGGACCGACGACACACCGGCCGCTGCCAAAGATGATGCCTCCTCGACGAAGCCGCCGGTTTACACGGCCTCTCCCGTCATCACGGCATTGGCGTTCTCTCCCGACAGCACGCTGCTGGCAGTCTCGGGCTATCACGAAGTCGTGCTGCACAAGGCCGATGGCAGTGAGCCAGCAGGGCGTTTGATCGGTCGCTCACCAAGGATCAACTCACTCCGGTTCTCACCCGATGGCACGAAGCTCGCCGTTGCTGGCGGTGCCCCGTCGCTGTTTGGAGAGATTCAGTTCTGGGACATGGCGAAGCGGGAACTTCTGCGATCCGATACGGTCGGGTTCGACACGCTCTACGGAGCCTGCTTCAACGACGACGGATCGCTGCTGTCGTTCGGCACGTTCGACAACCGCGTCCGAGCGATTCAAGTCGCCGACGGCAAGCAGGTGATGTCGATGGACGCTCACGCGGACCTCGTTTACGGCACGGCGTTCTCGCTGAAGAACGATCACGTCATCAGCATCAGCCGGGACATGTCGATGAAGCTCACTGAACTCAAGACCGCGCAGTTCATCGACAACATCACCAGCATCACGCCCGGCGCGCTGAAGGGCGGCATCATGGCGGTTCAACGTCACCCGAAAGAGGAACAACTCTTGATCGGCGGCGCGGACGGCGAGCCGAAGCTCTACAAGATCTTCCGCACGCAGGCCCGTCAGATTGGAGACGACTTCAACCGGCTGCGCAGCTACACGAAGCTGCCCGGCCGCGTGGTGAGCCTCGAATTCAACGCCGATGGCAGCCGATTCGTCGTCGGGAGCAGCAATGCCACCAGCGGTGCGGCGCGCATCTACAAGACCGATACCGAAGCGCCGCTCCACGAATTAAAGGGACACGCCGTGGGAGTCTTCGCCGTCGCCTTCCGTCCCGATGGCAAACAGGTCGCGACCGGTGGATTCGATGGCATCGTGAGGCTGTTCGATGCGGAGTCCGGTGCCTTGGTGAAAGAGTTCGTTCCCGTCACGATCACTCCTGCTGTGGCTGGTAAATAATTCGCATCGTTCCACGCGGAAGGAGCATTCGGCATGGCCGCGACCCTACAAGTCAAAGCGATCAGTTATCCGGAAAGCGACGGAAAACCGATGGGCGAAACCGATCGACACCGCAGTGCGATGGTGCGTCACATCGAAATCCTGAGCCGCTACTTTGCCAGCCAGCAGGTCTATGTCACCGGCGTTCTGCTGCTCTATTACGAAGAGGGCGACCCACGGAAGTTCATCGTTCCCGATGCCTTCGTCGCGAAGGGCCTCGCGTCGGGTGAACGTCGGATTTACAAAATTTGGACGGAGGGCAAAGCTCCCGATGTGGTGATCGAGACCACGTCCCGCAAGACTCGAAAGAAGGAAGTGACGATCAAGCCCGCGCTGTACGCGCAGTTGGGAATTCCCGAGTACTTCGTCTTCGATCCCGAACGTGACTACTTGCATCCTCCGTTGCAGGGCTATCGCCTAGGTGTCTGTCCGGATACCCGTAGGGTGGGCACTGCCCACCACAAGCGGTCGTTGATGGTGGGCAGTGCCCACCCTACGGAAGGTATGGCCTTCGACTTTCCGGACAGACACCTAGTCGATGAGACTTACGAACGGATCGTCCCAGACTCGACCGGACGACTGCTCAGTGCAGAGTTGGGATGGTGGTTGTCACTCTCCGAACGCGACATCGAATTCGATGTGGTGGCCACAGGTGAGCGGCTGCTAACGGGAGGCGAAGTCGCATTGCGGGAGCGTGCGGCATTACTTGAAGCGGAAGCCGAGATCGCTCGGTTGCGAGCCGAATTGGCTCGACGAACATCGGCCATGAAGCGACCGGCCGAGTAGAGGCCATTCCTCCCCCGGTTCGGTTCAACGAAGACAACATCGACGATCAGAAGACAATCAGAACTCAATCGAAGTGGCGAACGATCGCCGTCTTTCACTGGAGCTGCTCGAATGAAACGTGCTGTGATTTTTGGATCGTCCGTGGCGGCGCTCGCCGCCAGTCTGTTCATCGCTTCGGCAGCGAATGCTCAAGACGCACCGCCGATCGTCAAGATTCAAACGGTCCCGGAGCGGCTGACGCTCGGCGACGTGCGCGATGTTCGCAACGTGCTGGTCATCGGACTAACGGCCGATGGTAAGTCGGTCGATCTGTCCGACACCGCGACGCGCACGGCAGGAGGCCCGCAGATCGTGATTGATCGTGATGGCTATGCGGTGCCGGTGTCCGTTGGTTCGACCGAACTGGTCGTGGCGGCGGGAGGCCACACGGTCAAAGTCCCGGTCGAGGTGAAAGACATCACGCCGCGCGAGACCGACTTCGTGCGCGATGTCGAGCCGATCATGGCCAAGGTCGGCTGCAATGCGGGGACGTGTCACGGCGCTCAAGCGGGACGTAAGGGCTTCAAATTGAGTCTCCGTGGGTACGACCCGATCTATGACTATCGGGCGCTCGTGGATGATGTCTCCGGCCGCCGCTTCAACCGTGCGAATCCGAGCGACAGCCTGATGCTGCTCAAGCCGACTCAAGGTGTGCCTCACGAAGGGGGCTTCCTGTTTGACGAAGAATCGCGGGCCTACAAAGTCATTCACCAATGGATTGCGGAAGGCTGCAAGTTCAGCGAAGCGCCACGCCCAGCCAAGCTGGAAATCCTGCCGAAGAACCCGATTCTGGATCGGTCGGGCAGCAAGCAACAGATGCTCGTCGTCGCGACCTTCGCCGACGGCTCGTCGCGCGATGTGACCCGCGATGCGATCTTTGAGACCAGCAATTTTGAAGTGGCCACCGTCAGCGGGACGGGACAAGTCAAAGCGGTGCGACGCGGCGAAGCGTCGGTGCTGGTTCGCTACGAAGGGACGTATGCGTCCAACACGGTCATCGTCCTCGGCACGCGCGAAGGCTATGCGTGGCAGGATTCGCCTGAGTTCAACTTCATCGACACGCACGTCAACAACAAGCTGAAGAAATTGCAGATTCAGGCGGCGGGCCTCTGTACCGACGCCGAGTTCCTGCGTCGCGTGTCGCTCGATCTGACCGGACTCCCCTCGACGGCCGATCAAACGCGAACGTTCCTCAACGATGCTCGCGACTCGCGCACGAAGCGCGCGGCAAAAATTGAAGAGTTGCTCGCGTCACCGTCCTATGTCGATCATTGGACGCTCAAGTGGAGCGACCTGCTGCTCTCGAATCGCAAGTTCATCAATGAGCAAGGAGTGTGGGCCTTCCGGAATTGGATCCGCGAAGGGGTCGCCACGAATAAGCGATACAACGACTTCGTGTTCGAACTGATGACCGCCAGCGGCAGCACGCTCGAAAACCCACCGGCGAACTACTACCGCATCGCCCGCGAACCGCGCGAGGTCATGGAGAACATGACGCAGGTCTTCGTCGGAACGCGGTTCGTCTGTGCCCAATGCCACGACCATCCCTTCGAGAAGTGGACGCAGACGCAGTACTACCAGCTCTCGTCGTTCTTCGGCGGAGTCGGTCGCAAGGGAGGCAAGAAGGGTGAGGAAGAAGTCATCTACGACATGCGGACTCCGGCGCTGGTGACTCACGTCGGCACCGGTCAGACTGTCGCCGCCGTCTTCCCATTCCAGCTTGAGGGAGTCGATCTCTCCAGCGATGTGCCGCGAATCAAGCTCGCGCAGTGGCTGACAGCGAAAGAGAACCCGTACTTCGCCAAGAGTCTCGCCAATCGATATTGGAGCTACTTGAATGGCAAGGGAATCATCGATCCCGTGGACGACATCCGACTCAGCAACCCGCCGTCCAACCCGGAACTGCTCGATGCGTTGACGAGTGACTTCGTGGCGAGCGGCTTTGATCTCAAGCAACTGCTCCGCACGATCACCAACTCGCACACATATCAACGCACCTTCGTCACGCATCAGTGGAATGAAGACGACGACACGAATTACTCGCACGCGACGCCACGACGCTTGGCAGCCGAATCGCTCTTCGACGCGATCATGACGGCCACCGGTTCCCCCACAAATCTTCCCGGCGTGCCGGGTGGCTTCCACGCCTCACAGTTGCCGGACGCCTCCGGTGCGGTCGCGTTCCTCGATATGTTCGGCCGTGCGCCGCGCGAGTCCCCCTGCGAATGCGAGCGTTCGTCCGAAGTCAGCCTCGCTCAGACGCTGACACTCATCAACGGCCCGACGATCTCCGAAGCCATCGTGCATCCGCAGGGCCTCATTGCGCGACAACTCGCGGCAAAGGTTGAGCCGCCGAAGATGGTCGAGGAGATCTATATGTCGGTCTTCAACCGAATGCCCACCGATGCCGAGCGTGCTCAAGGCGAGAAGTATCTCGCCGACAACGGTCTCGCCGACGGTTCCCAAGACCTGATGTGGGCGCTCATTAACAGTCCCGCATTCCTATTCAATCGGTGACGAAGACTTGGCGAGTGCGATCTGACTTGAACGAACGGCTCGCGCCAAAACATAACTGGCGACTCACCTATCAATCACGGGTAGGCGTAGCTGAACTCGTGAGAGTTCAGGCCGAAGTCTCACGACTTCGGCTACGCCAGTGATTGAGTCAGGCACAGCCTGACCGACGGGACTATTTGAGCGTGTCGATGGCATTTGCGGGTTTGCTTCCATACGGACGAATTCCGAGTTCTTGGAAGTGAGGGTCCAATCGGACGGCGAGTTTTCTCCAGTGATGGTGCGGTACGGCCGGATAGAGATGGTGTTCGAGATGATAAAGATGGTCCAGTGCGATCAGCCGTGACCACCATCCGCGAAACAATCGAGTCTGAGTGAGAGGAGTTGTGCCATCAGCGATATGCGGAATATAGACCGTGACCAGCGGAAAGACCCAGCTCCCGGCGATAACTAACGCGGCATAAATCAGCGGAGCAAAAGTCCAGCGTGCGGTCATCACTGCCGTTGTCAATAGAGTTGCGATACCTACTGCTTCGAGGAGTAGCTGCGGACGTTGAGGCGGGTGAGCCGACCATGCCCAACGCCAAAGCCGGATTTGCAGCAACGGGCCACTGAGCAACGTTTGAGCCAGAGAAAAGCCGACTGCGGCCCCTTCAATATCGTCAACGTGTAGCAGATGTTGATGGTGATGCAGGTGAGACAAACGATATGCCGTGCCGCTCCGTAGCGATAACAGTTCGATGAAACTCAGCCAGAAGTTATTCCAACTTCGCGGCAGGCCCAGCGTCTGATGAACCAGATCATGCGAGGACGAGCCATAGGTCATAAAGCACAGGGCCATCACGCAGAAGACAGCCAGAGGCCAACAATTGAGACTCGCAAACACGGCGTAACTCAACATGATTGCGAATGGCAATCCAATTGTCAGAATGCGCCGTAGAAGCGTCACTTGGAGCAGGTCGCGACCCAACTCATTCAACGACGGTAAGCGGGCGATCTCGGGATTTGCCGAGTGAGAAGTCATCACTGTGATTCCTGTGCATTGACAACCACGTGCATACTTCGTCGGACCAAGATGAGGCCGACGACAAACAGCACGGCGCCGGTCACTGCCGGGGCGACGTGGATCGGGTCGGTATAGCCAATCGCCGGGTGGACCAAAATGGCAGTGCTCCATCCGACTGCTCCGCCAATGCACAGGGCCTGCCACAAACTTGGAGCGTGCCGCCCAAACCAAACACAGGCCAACGTCATGATTCCGGCCGTTGCGACTGCGCCACCGAATCCCGCTCGATCATGTGCAATCAGTGGAATCAGACGCGGATTAATCGCATTGATTTGCTCGCGGTCGATCCCCATAAACGTCAAGTCGGTCGGCACGAATACGGTGGTCATGCCGATAAATTGAATCGTCAGCCCGGCACCAATCATGCCGCAGGCTGATACCACGAGGCAGATGCGGCCAATGCCCGCTGAAGTGCGCCAGTTCAGGTTGCCCGCCGGATGAAACAGGGCAGACCAGGAACGATCTCGCAGGTTCGTCATCGATCTCGGACGCAGCAACCAGAGGCCCCCGATGAAGCAAGGGAACAACACCAACGTCGCCGCACCGTGCCAAGTGTCGAGATAACCGTAACCAAGGTAACTGAGGAAACTTCCAAAACCACTAGCGCCGCTGATCACCAGTGTCCACCATCCCCAAGACTCTCTCTGCCGCAACGGAAACTCCGCAAGCCATAAATAGAGTACGGCGATCGCCACGAGGGCACCCCCGAAACTAATGCGGTCATGAATCATGAAATGGACGATCCGGCATTCATTAATGCCGCACAATTCCTCCGGTTGCATCTTCAGGTAGGCGATATCGTGAGGCAGAAAATGCCCGGTCATGGATTGAAACATCGCGAAGAGTCCGGCCAGTCCCAGGCAGATCCCGCAAAGCGTGATCAACGGCCGACCGTCACCGATCAAGGCTTCGCACAATCCTCGCTGATCTTGTTGCATCGCTGACCTTATGAATTCGATCGGCCTTGTTCTGAGAGGCACTCATTTTACGTTGGCTATGCTCTTACGGCTGATTGCGACTGTCAATGCAGCCGACCACGAGACGCCGTTCTTGGTCGTCATCCCTCGCACAGGCTGAGTTGAGACGCTTGCCTCGGGTAACACGGTGGAGGGCACGCCTAGAACCCTCGATGGGCGTGGTCATCGACCGAGTTCGCGACTGACTCAACAAAGACCACGCCCGTCACAGGGCTTCAAGCCGTGTCACCCTGCCGAAGTGGCGCAAGCCAGATACGGGCACGAGATGGTCGCTGTTGACGAACCTCATGTGCCATTGGCACACAGATAGCCGAGTCAGCGGGCCGTACTACTTGGTCACTTCGTGAAAACGTGAACAAAGGGACTGATATCATATCGTTGGAGCGACTCGACGACAGGTCGAACAAACTGGGACAGTTGTCTGATATATCAAGCATGGCCATCGAGGCCGCATTTGGAGGAAATCCGTGTTGGTGGCTGAGTATCGTTTGCCTTCCAACGGTGCTTCGGCCCGCTGTTCCAACTTTCGACAGTCTTTGGTGAGTTGCCTCGCGTCGTCGTCGCACACAACAACTCGGTCACACCACCACCCACAACGATGGGCACTTGGCTGTTAAAGGCCTCTTCACTAATCATTGTCTTTCCGTCGCCCCGCTGTTGTGGGCGCGGATTACCTCAAGCGTGATGCCGAATCACCAGCCTGCTCTGTCGTGCTGTTTGTCGTTGGTAGATGAAAACATTCTCAACATCTGGTAGTCTCGACAATGTATATTAGTGACATATTTATAAATGTCGTGTCAAATGTGTCTGGTGGGTGGCATCAGGTGAGAGATGACGTAACCGATGTGATACGTTTGAGACTTCAAGCGTTTATTTCAAAGCACACAACGACTATTGCGGTCAACACAACGTCTGACGTGATGTGAAAGGTAACTGATGTGATGTCCACAACGTCTAATGCGTGGCACAAGGCGTCAGTTTGAGTCGCTGGGTGCGTGATCAGGCTCTCTCATTCCGTGATTGATTGAGCTAATAAACAAATGGAGCCGACGAATCGAATAATGGGGGTTACGCAATGTCAATCAGTGATCTGGGATCCTATACTCCTGTGATGAGTGAGTTTGCGGCGCATCGGGGAAACGTCAATGTCGAGTTGGGTGGCGGGGCGGCGAGCGATTTGGAGCTGCAAGTGAGCGACACGCGGACGAATTGTGTCGCCGATCGAGCTGCTATCGAAGTCTCGATCACCGGGTTGGTCTGCGCTCCGGACAGCACGCCAGCCGCCGTCACGCTCAGCGGTGCCTGGAACGCAACGACCAATCAGGCGGACTTGAATTGGACGCCGTCCTCGGCCGCGACCTTTGCCAATTACGAAATCGGCATTTCCCCAGGCTCAACCTAGAGCGCGGAGGCTGGCAGCGTCCCGGCCGGAACAACCACGTTTTCAACCGCCGAGGGCCTGTCCGCAAGCGGCGATTCCGCCTCGTTCAAGGTCTTCGTGATCCTCACCACCGGCAACGAATCCGGCAGCGACACCCCTCGATCACATGACAATGAATCCCACGCAGCCTCAACGACATAAGGCCATGCTTGAGAGGGCGAGATCAGTGCCATTCAAAATCAAGGATTCATAGCTCATATGTGGAGTTCAACGGTGCCACTCCGCCAGCGGTCGTAAAGCGAAAGTACAAGCCGTAAGAAGTCTGGGCGAGCAAAGGCCAATGAAACAGAGAAGAGAGGCAAAGACAGGATTGCAAAGCAGCGTGAAGAACTTCTCAAAGTATTGAAAGCCCGTTTTGAGAAACACATGAACCGCCATAAAGGTCTTGAATGGGCTAAGGTACAGGTAAGGCTGGAATTGAATGCTGACACAATGCGGTCGCTCAATGAAATGGAAATAGCTGGCGTTAAATTGGATGTTGTTGGGCAGGATAACAAAACTGGCGAATACATTGTTTATGATTGTTTGAAGGAGAGTGTTAAAGGCTGGAGAAGTGTTTGTTGCGACCGCGAAGGCTTGGAGTCAAGGAAAGAACATCACCGGCAAATAACGCTTATGATATGGCTGCGGCCATGGGCATTGAGCTTTTACCGGAGACAATATCGAGAAGTGCAGAAACTGGCAATTGCGAGACAAAAACATCGAGTTGGGTAAGAACACCTTCTGAGATTAGAACATTCGGTGGGGCCATCTTTGGCGATTGTCGCTACGGCAATGTCTTTGTGTATCACAGCGGTGCGCAATCTTACTTTGGCGGGAGGGCCTTTCGTGGCTCGCTCGGGGTTTAAATTATTCAGAAACAGCTAGCTTTGAATTTGAGAACGGATCGCGAAAGGAGTGGCATGCAAAAGGCAAGGTCTTGTCCGTAAAAGTCGGCTGGCAATTTGAAGCGTACACTGGTGCCAAACAAGCGGCTAAGTGGCCCGGGTTGGGCGAAACTCCGGCAGAGTCGATCGACCGGACGCGACGGCTTTTTCGATCCGGTTGACGTATGCGTCGCCAATCACCTGGGCTTCGGGTTGGTCCAGGCCCAGCCATCCCGCCGCTCCATTCACAGTCTTCGTGATCCTCACCACCGGCAACAAGTCCGGCGGCAACACGCCTCGCTCACACGACCTTAAATCCCAGCGTGGTCTCAACGAGCTGAGGCCCCGCTTGAGAGAGCGACATGATCCCGAAGCCGGCGATTCCTCGCGAGTACGGAGATTGCGATCTCCCGCACGCGACCGATCACCGACGGAGTTTTTTCCAGCCGGCAGCGCAATTCGGGCAAGGACACTTTAATTGAGCTTGATCAGACCTGTCCGGCTATAAGTCGCATATCTGAAGCTGTTTAGGAGACTCGCCTATCTGGTTTTGTTGAAAAAAGGTCGTCAGTACCTGCAAAACAGGG
>JAYVOX010000822.1:0-3041 GCA_043757695.1 Schlesneria sp. | reverse complement strand
TGGTGACTCCGAAAGCGGACGTTGCTGCCGAACCGAAGCCGCTGCGAGCCGGAATCATCGGCCTCGACACCTCACACGTGATCGCTTTTACGAAAACGCTCAACGTGGCGATGCAGAAGCCGGAGGTTGCCGGTTGCCGTCTGATCGCGGCCTATCCGCAAGGGAGCCGTGACATCAAGGGGAGCGTCGATCGCGTGCCGGGCTATACCGAAGAAATGAAGAAGCTGGATGTCGAGATTGTCGATTCGATCGACGATCTGTTGAAGAAGGTCGATGTCGTCTTCCTCGAAACGAACGACGGCCGTCCGCATCTGGAGCAATACCTCCCCGTCGCCAAGGCGGGCAAGCCGTGCTTCATCGATAAGCCGATCGCCGGATCACTGGCCGATGCGATCGCGATCTTCGAGGTCTCGAAGAAGTACAACGCCCCGGTCTTTTCGTCGTCGTCGTTGCGATTCGGAAAGGAGAGTCTCGCCGTGCGCGGTGGCTCGATTGGGAAGGTTCTGAAGTGTGAGACGACCAGCCCCGCCAGCCTCGAACCGACTCACCCCGACCTCTTCTGGTACGGCATTCACGGCGTGGAGTCGCTCTTCACCGTGATGGGCACCGGCTGCCAATCGGTCACGCGCGGCAAGACAGAAGACGGCAAGATCGAAGTCACCGGCCAGTGGTCGGGCGAACGAGTCGGCATCTTCCGCGAAGGAAAGAGCTACGTCGGCAAAGCAGTCGGTGAGAAAGGCGAAGCCCCAGTCGGCTCTTACGACGGCTACGACCCTCTGCTGTTCGAGATCGTCAAATTCTTTCGCACCGGCCAGCCCCCCGTGACTGCAACCGAAACGCTGGAAATCTATGCCTTCATGGAAGCGGCCGACGAAAGCAAACGCCAAAACGGAGCCAGCATCACCCTCGAAAGCGTCATGACCAAAGCCAAGGCCGAAGCCTCAAAGAAGCTGGCTGAATTGAAGTGACTCTCGATTCCAAAGCAATCACCATCTGCACAGATGAACTGTGAAATTACGGTGAATGAATCATCTGGCCTTTGACACGGATTGATGAAGGTAACATTGATAAGGTTGCCACTTGAGCAGACCGGAGCGTTTTAATTTACCTCTTTTTTCAGGAGTGGAGAAATGGCCTTAACGTTGCGAGTATCAATACTATTCTTTTTTCTACACATGATCGCCAATTGCGGAGTGGCGCGCGATACCGTTGAAAACACCCTTCCGTTAGCCAAGGCCCGCGCCGTCGATCAAGCGATGAATTTGATTGCTGGAGAGCAAAAGTTAGTCGGGCTATCAGTTGGGATCCTCAATCAGGGAAAGATTGTCTACCTGAAGGGCTACGGAATGGCCGACCGAGAGCAATCGATTCCCGTCACAGTCGAAACCAAGTTCAACTGGGCTTCGAACTCCAAGCCGCTTGCCGCCGTACTCGCGATGCAGCTCATTGAGAAGAAGATGCTGGACCTCGATGCCGACGTGAGAATGTACGTTTCAGAGTTTCCCGATAAGGGGCACTCCATCACGACGCGACATCTGCTTTGTCATCAAAGCGGCATCCCACACTATGCTAATGGCGAGATTGTGCCGACAGAGCGGAAGTACGATGAGGCCGATCCTTTCTCGCACCCGGTGCTGGCTCTCGATAAGTTCAACCAGTCGCCGCTGATCTTCAACCCAGGTGAGAAGGTGGACTATTCGTCCTACGCCTACATCCTGCTGAGCGCCGTGATCGAACGGGCGGGAGATCAACCGTTTTACGAGCAGCTTCAGTCGCGCATCGCCCGACCGTTAAAGTGGACCTCGTTCGATCCGGACATTGGTAACGAGATCGAGCTGGCCGTTGGCTATGCGAAGCAGGGCGAGTCCATCGTGAAATCACTCGACGAACCTCAGTACTGGAAACATGGAGCCGGTGCATATCGCTCCAACATCCGAGACTTCTCCCGTTGGGCGGAAGCCCTCCTCAACCGCAAGCTGGTGTCAGAAAAAGCTCAAGCGGCGATGTGGACCAACCAACAAACAAAGGACGGCAAGACAACTACATGGGGCTTGGGCTTCACAGTCGAGAACGGGCAGCAAGGTTTCAAGGTCTCTCACAACGGCAACCAACCCGAAGTCGCTACTAGAATGGTCCTCTATCCCAAAGCCAAACATGGTGTCGTCGTCATGACCAACAGCAGCTACGCCGATGTCGGCAAGATTGCAACAGCGGTGTACTCTGCGCTCAATGCGAAGTGATTTAGGGCGAGTGAAGGCGTGTACACGGATGTCTGATCTGAACAGCCTTTGTATCAGCACCGTGAAATTCACTCTTGTTTCGACGAGTTTGAAAGTGAAAAACCTTTCACCCACTATTACCTTTCGACTGGAGGTTCGGATGGGGGTGAGTATCGACGGCAGGAAACGCTCGGGCAATCTGGTCTGCAACATCCCAATGCCCGAGGGGCTGTTTGAGCAGGAGGTTCTGATCGACTGTGGACGGTCTATGCTCTGGCACCTGCAATTGGGTGGTCAAACGTTGGAGAACGAGATCGTGGCTGACCGCTTGTTGCTGACCTACTGACTGGCTGCGCTATCAACTGTTGGAATTCATTTGGGAGCATGACTATGAGCATGTTTACAACAGCAACCCGGACGCGAGTGAGCTGTGCCGCGCTTACTGAACAAGTCTTCACCAGTTTTTGTGCGTTCCATTTACGTGATGCCGTTGTATTGCACGTTCGCAGCGAAGAATTCTCGCCCACGGAAGCAGCGTACGTATTGGCACTGTCGCTCGGTATTTCCGAAGTTAAAGTCGATCAGTTGCCCGATGTTCTTCTATACGACCGCAGCCGCGAATGGCTGGTGATCGTGCAGTCAGCGGAAATGTCGGGGGTCATAGATGAACAGCAACATCAGAGACTGAAAGACCTCTTTCGCGGATCGCAGGCTGGGTTGGTGTTTGTGACGGCGTTTTCGACGCGGGCGGCGATGCGGTCATTTTTGACGCAGATTTCATGGGAGACCGAAGTGTGGGTGGCGGACTCACCCGACCATCTC
>JAYVOX010000821.1:0-11347 GCA_043757695.1 Schlesneria sp. | reverse complement strand
ATCGCAACACGATTTTCGAGGAACTCCCCGATGATCGCGGTTGGCTGTTCGAGGACTCGCCGCTCAGCAAGTCACTGACGAATGGCTTTCGTCACGCCTACTTTCGAGCCGAGTATTTGAACTGGGGTCTGGGCGATCCGGGGCGTATTGCCTTGGGAGCGACTTCCCTGACGGGTGCGGATCCGCGCATCCCGTTCAATGTCAATGATCTGACAACCGGTGCGCCGCTGGGTGTCGCAACAGCGCCCACTTTGGACAACGCCAATCTGCATGCCAACAACGGCTTCCGTGGCACGTTCGGAATTCCGCTCGGCCAAGGCGCGTTTGAAGCGAGTGCCTTTACCCTGTTGAACGATTCTTATAGCCAGGACTTGTCGAATCTCCGTGCGTTGGCCGATCCAGGTGATCCCATTGCGTTGCTGCTGACCCCGCAGACCTTTATTGCTCAACCTGTTCTTGTCAACGGAGCCACGTCGATCGACAGTCTGGTTTACTCGGGCATCAACGATGGAGCAGGGCACTTTTCGAACGTTTACAGGTCCATCTTGAAGACGAGTCTGTGGGGTACGGAAGCAAACTATGTGTTCTCGTCACCGGGAGCCGGTACTGGAGACTTCATCACGGTCAGTCCGATCGTCGGTTTTCGCTACGTCAACTACCGTGAAAGACTCACGCAACGCGGCACTTACCAGTTCTCTGATGACGGAGGTGTCACCTTCCGTGATGTCGAACGCTTGATCGATGCTTCGACCATCAACAACTCATTCGGGCCGCAAGTCGGCTTTCGGATGGAAGCACACATGGACCGCTTAACTCTCGGTGTCGAACCCAAGGTCATGCTCGGCGTCAACAACTACGAAGCGCACCTAAACACACAACGGATCCTCAGTGATACGGAAACCGCACTCAACCTCGGCCAGAGGAAGACCTCGTTCGGCCCACTAGCGGACCTCCGCCTGTTTTCCCGGTTTGCCATGACCGAAAACGTCAGTGTGGTGGCCTCCTACGACTTGATGTGGTTGGGATTGGTGACTCGTCCATACGACAACATCGACTACAACATTTCCGGTGGTGCCGGTGCCTTTCGGCAGACCGTTCGTCACACGGATGTCCTCGTCGAAGGGATGACCGTGGGCGTGGAATACAAGTACTGAGAACCTAGAGCAGTGACGGCTTCTTGCTTCTGGAGTTTCACTGCGGAATGGCCGTGTTGTCAGTCGCCTCGGCGGCGATTCGAGCAGCCAAGGGCGCAGGGACGAAGCACGGCTGAGCGACGGGATTGCTGAGTGACACGGACTCCGTTGTGATCGGTTCCCTCTGGTCGAAGCGAAACTTTGCACGGCCCAGAGTGGGACATTTGAATGTAGCCAAGTTTCGCCAGAACGTGGGCTGCTTGAGCGTCACACCCGCACTCTGGCGAGGTGCAGCTACGTCTCACTTCAGCCCGCGCGAGGTAGAAACGCTTTCCGAGAGGACGACTGGCAGCGAACTACTCCCCGTCGGGCCACTTCACTCCTTGGTCGATCCAGCCTCTCAGCAAACCGATCTGCTCATCGGTGAGCTTGTCTCCCTCGGGCGGCATCAGTACGTCTGGGTCTACGCCAGCGACGTATTTGATGAGCAAACTTTCGGCACTCTTGCCGCTCACGATCACAGGGCCGCTGTCTCCCCCGTTGAGCGCGTCGTCCCGCTGATCGAGTCGCAGTCCTCCTTTTCGCTTGGACGCTCCGTGGCACTTGTGGCAATGAGCCTTCAAGAGCGGCTTGATCTCCCGAATGAACTCGACGCTTTTTTTGGTCGCAGCGGGAAGTGTTGGCTCGGCCGAGAGCGCTCTCGCCACACAGGCGACCGTCATCGAGAAGGCCATCATCAAAGCGGCAGTAACTACGCGGCTCCAAGACGCGCTCAGACTCGGGTGATTGCGGGAATTCATGGGAGGCCTACGCGAGTGAAGACTTGTGTGAACGTGCAACGGAGCAATCGCCCTCATCGCAAACGGATGGGTTGGCCCAAGTCTAAACTGAACCCAGATTCCGTTCCAATCGCGTGCCCGGTCAGCAGCGGCAGTTGAGTACGAGACAGCCTTCGTGGGACATCGAGTCAGCGCGAACGAATTTCTGAATGGCACAACTGGCTCTGCGCAATCTGTCAAATGAAGCGGGCTTGCCGATTCACCGGCAAGCCCGCAAGAGTCATTTGTTTGAGACACCAGACCGGCGTTCACGTGCTCTGAAGCTCACTTCGTCGCGGGGACTCGTGCTGTGGATGTCGCCGGAGTTGCTGTGTCCGAGGCCGGTTGCTTGGTCTTGCGTTCTTCCGCCTTGCGAGTGGACAAACCCAACAGTTGTTGTGCGCCTTGGAGTTGAGCTACCGAGAAGTACGGTGTGGGGGGGAGACCACCGAGATGCGTGGCTGACTTCGACGCCAATTGCTGGAACGACATGTCATCCGTCAGGTGCCAAGCCGCCGCTTGTGCTGCCTGCGAATCCACTCTGCCGGTTCCGACCACGGACAGCAATTCGTACAGCACGGGATCGTGCGAGACCTGTGCGACCGGCACAAGCTTGTAGCGGCTGCTTGAAGTTGGCTCGGGCTTACCATGTTCGAGGCACACGGAGTTGAACTGCAACGAGATCACTCGCTCCGCCGGAACCGAGAAGAAGCCACCCGCACCACCTCCTTGTTGACCACCGCCGCCGCCGCCCTGTTGACCTCCACCAACGCCGCCACCTTGTTGCTGTTGTCCACCGCCTTGTTGGCCACCCTGTTGACCACCACCGAATCCACCACCACCCTGTTGGCCACCGCCGAATTGGAAGTTCATTGGAACGCCCACGATCGCTTCAGGAATCTTGACGTTCAGCGGCTTGTCCGTCTTGTTCTCGATCAACACATTCCCACCGAGAGCGTTCTTGGGAATGAGCTTGGCTTCGATCTGCCCCGCATCAATCGCGGCGAACAGTTCGACAGGCTCGCCGGTCGGATCGAATTTCGGATTCCGAATCGGCTTCTTGTAAGACTCTTTCTTGCTCGCGGCAGACAGCTCGGGATGCTGTCCCATTGACAAGACCAATGCCAAACACGCCAAGCCACAGACGATCACGGCAGCGGACGAACGACGGACCATCGGACGTTCCTTTCTCGAAGGCAACACAACCGCAGTTCGCCGTAGCGAACCGTCTCTCACATGCATCAGCCGACGCTCGGAGTCTCCGAGACGGTTGATCTGCCGATGGGGTGAGAGCGAAGTCGGTTTGAAGTGGGCGGATTCTAAGCCGCTTCAAGCCCGATAAACAATCAAATCTTCGATGAAGTCTGGACTTTGTCGGGTCAGGCCCCATTCCGTCGGTGCGGAACCGGCGGTCGGAATGACCCTTAAAGACCAATCTGTCACACGTACAGAATGAGAGACTTCAGCACCTTATCGACCAGCCCATCGCCACTGGCCGCAGTTCTCTTGGTCCCGACGTTTCAGTCGCTACATCCCGTCGAACCGGCTGTGGCTGGAGGCCAAGCAGGCCGGTCTTCCCGTGATCATGTCGGTGCGGTGGCTCTCAACAGGCAGACTCTTCCAGCAGTGTTAAGTCATTTGCAGCGGCAATGCACTGGATACCGATCAGTCACGCCAAGCCCGTCACACGGCAATGTGTTTCAGAAAACAGATGACATTGCCGTCTGTGCGGGCGCGACCTCGGTTCGAGGAGCTGCTCATGATGTCGATCGAATTGAAGTCTCACGTCGTTCACTCACGATGCTGGTTACTCATCACCGCTTGTCTACTGCCAATCGGTTTGACTTCGTGTCGAGTCACTCCGCAATCAGTCGTTCATTCGCAGACGGCGCACGATTACAACCGGCTGGAGATCATCTATCGCGCCCATTTGGCGGAAGGAGTCTTGCTGGAAGCTTCGCAGAATTCTTCCGCTCCGGCGTCTCAACTCGTTGCGACCCACGAAACAGGAATCGTCCCTGTCTCAGCTCAGTTCGTTGCACCCACGTTGGTCACGGAGTCCGTTGGTGCAGGTCTCGACTGGTCCTTGTCGGAACTGCGGGTGCAATATCCTCATCCCGACAAGCGTGAAAACTACGCACGTGTGACTCTCCAGTTGCAACCGGTGGACTATGGACCGTCCTTTGAAAGGCGTTCGCTGAGAGCGGCGCTCGAGGAGGGGGTCGAGATTCGAAAGCATCGGCGAGACACGCGTCGAGCACGCTGGTTTTGGGAACGAACTCCCAACACGTCTGGCTCCGACGGAGCAACGATTGTCGAGTTCGATCTGCCACGATCTGACCTCGATCGTTTGGTCGGCGAACTCAATGACCACGGCTTCTTCACTCGCGATCTATTGGCTCTGGAAGGAACGCCGCCGGAGAGAGCGGCCCAATTAGAGGTCCGACTCGACCGCCGCTGGACCGCGCGCGCTTGGAGTGATGAACCGGCACTCGAGGCACTGGCCACACGGGTGTACGAACAGGGGCGGACGAGCATTGCCGATCCGTCGGTCCTGTCCGGATCGAACAAAGTGATCGGTCTTCCGGATTGGCTCGACACCAAGTCGCTCACGCCATTCGCGCGTTGGCGATGAAGCGTCGCACTTGTTCGAGGTCTTTCACCGCAGGTTGAGACTCAACACCGCTCGCCACGTCGATCCCCCACGGTTGAACGGCACGAATCGCGGCCGTCGCATTTTCGGGAGTCAAACCGCCCGCCAAAATCAGCGCTGGCCAAGAGTGTCGCGAGTAAACATGTGCGAGCGCATCCCACGCGACCGTGTGGCCGCTGCCACCGTAAAAACCCGAGACCCGCGCATCAATCAAACAGGCGGCCAGTGAGACCTTCAACGTCTGACACACGTTCAAATACTCTTCCAAATCCAACAGGCTTTCGCCCGACATTCTCCACGCTCGAATCAGCGGCACGTGCGGCAGACGGCTCTGTAACTCCGCCAACTGATCCGGAGATTCATCACCGTGCAGTTGGACCTGATCGAGCAGACAGTCGTTCACAAGGTCTTCGATTTCGGCGACCGCATGGTTCACGAACACGCCCACGCGAGTGACTTCGCGCGGAAGCTGCCTCCCAATCCGCACGGCCTCAGCATCGGAGACGCAGCGTGGCGACGCCGCATAGAAATTGAGTCCGATCGCGTCGGGAGCCAATTCCAAGACTGCGGCCGCTGTCGCGACATCGGTGATGCCACAAATCTTCACCCACATGAGACTCGTCCTCCCGATCCCTGTTCTCCAACAGGATACTATACCTCGCGTGGGCGGAAGTGAGACGTAGCTGCACCTCGCCAGAGCGCGGGTGTGACGCTCAAACAGCCCACGTTCTGGCGAAACGCGGCTACATTCAAAGGTCTCACTTTGGGCCGGTCAAAGTTTAAGAGGGATCACAAATGATAGCAGCCCGGCCTGAGGGCCGAGCTGCTGGTGGATTTCCTGCTTCGAGGCTGGCGAACCGCGTGGGGTCACTCGCGGGATTCAGCACTCGTGAAGGCTTCGCTCACTCTTCGGAGACATAGGGGAGCAAGCCAATGAAGCGTGCCCGCAAGATCGCTTCGCGCACAGCGCGTTGCCACTTGGCACAGTTGCCGGTCTTGCGACGTGGCAGCATGTTTCCTTCGCGGTCGATCATCTGACGCAGGGTCTTCAAATCTTTGTAATCGACATAGATCGGATGTGGCGACTTGCCATTCGGCGCGAATCGGCAACGGAGCTTCTTCTTCAGCCGTTGACGCTTCTTGCGGATCTTTTTGACTTCAGTCTTGTTGTACGCAGCCATTAGCAGTTCGCCTCATTGGGAGACCTCGCCAGAAGCCAGGCCCGTTTCATCGTGAGAAACGTGGAGGAAATCGGTCGCACCGGCAACAGCGCACGGCACGTCCCCGCCGGAAACGGACTCATCCGCTCACCTCGAAGGGGGCGGGAGTATTAAGTCTGAAGCAGGCAAATGCAAGTCACGCTGGCGAGTTCGCCGGGGACAATGGCCTCAGACGCTCGGCGAGTTGAGTCGAAGCGGTCTTCACGCGAAATCGGTGTGCGACTAAATTCCCGCCCGCTGCGGCGGATGGTCTTGATGAAGGAGCGACCGCAGTTGTTCCAAGGAAGGGACGTTCGTCATGCGAGTCGCGTTGTTTGAGGATCACTGTGCGCCGGACTTTGCTCCGATTGCGTTGCTGCGTCCGGTATTCGAGTTGTTATGCGGACATTACTCGGCGCGCGATCGCCTTGTCCGTTCGCTCCCCGTGGACGATTGGGGCGTCTTTCTGCGTGACTCACTCTCGGCGGTCTATCGCGAGGAGCATCCCGAAGCGCACGTCAACGACACGGACTGGTTGCGACGCGGAGCAACACTGCTCGTCAACGGGCGTTGGCTGGCCGATCCCCAAACGCTCCCACTCTGTGACCCGGATGTGGCGGGCGTGATCGATGGGACGGTCGTGTTCCTCACGCTCGATCCGTTGGAAGCGGCTTTGCTGACGGGCGACAACTGGGACGATGCCCTCTCACAAATCGCGCGCACGCGGCGGCGCGTCACGGCACCGGGTCTACTGGCCCGTTATCCGTGGGACTTGATTCATCACAACGCCGCTCAACTGCGAGCTGATTTCGCGGCGCGAGACTTCGGTCCCTCCAAGGCGGCCGAGTTGGGACCGCAAGTTGCCGTGCTGGGTGATTTGAAGAACGTCTTCGTCGATCCCTCCGCGAGCATCGACCCCTTCGTCGTGATCGACGCTCGCCAGGGACCGGTCTCCATCGAAGCGGGAGCGATGATCCAAGCCTTCACGCGATTGGAAGGTCCGTGCCACATCGGTCGCAAGTCGCAGCTCTTCCGCGCCAACGTGCGCGAAGGGACGAGCATCGGTCCCGTTTGTCGCGTCGGCGGTGAGATCGAAGAGTCGATTCTGCACGGTTACGTCAACAAGTATCACGACGGCTTTCTCGGACACAGTTACGTGTGCCCGTGGGTCAATCTCGGGGCACTCACCACGAACAGCGATCTGAAGAATGATTACTCGGCGGTGAAGGTGCCGCTGTCGGGAGTCTCAATCGACTCGGGTGAGATGAAGGTCGGCTGCTTCATCGGCGATCACACGAAGACCGCGATCGGCAGCTTGTTCAACACGGGCACGTCGGTCGGTGTGATGTCCTTGATCCTGCCCGATGGCGAACTGCTGCCGAAGCATATCCCGTCGTTCTCCCGCATCTGGCATGGAGACCTCATCGACGGCTTTCCGCTGGAGAAAGGTCTCGCCACAGCCCGCACCGCGTTGGAACGCCGCAACATGGAACTGACTCCCGCTCAAGAGCAACTCCTGCGGCGGGTTCACTTTGAAACGCGCGCCGAACGAGAACGTGCCTTCGATCGCTTTGCGGAGAAAGCGGCCGTCGCTTCCTGAAAGCCGGGCATTCACGTCACAGCACGCCGTACTTCTCGAACGCGGCGACAGACTTCATGCCCGCGCGGATCGAATCGCGGACGACGTTCTCGGCATGAACCTTGGCCCACGCGCGGCGGATCGCTTCCGCTTCCACTTCACGTGGCACAACGACCACGCCGTCCTCATCGGCAAACACGAGACAGCCCGGCGCGAAGACGACTCCGTCGATCTCGACCGGCACGTCGGCATCGACCACGCGCTGGCGGTTCAAGCTGTCGTAGACACAGGTGGCTCGGGCATAAACCGGGAAGTTCATCGCTCGAATTTTGGAGACATCGCGGATCGCCCCATCGACGACAGCACCCACGCAGCCGCCGTTCTTGGCCGCTGTCGTGAGCAGTTCGCCCCAGATGCCTGATCGCACCGAGCCACCCGCCGCCGCAATCAACACGTCGTCGGGCTGACACGCATCCACGGCTCTCAACTCCAAGTCGTAAGGCTGAGGATCGACATGGGCCATATCGACCCACAACGTCGTCTTGCAGCGTCCGACCAGCAGGCTGTTCCCGGTGAACGGCTGAAACTGTAATCGTGGCGACTGGTGTTTGAAGCCAAGCCCATCCAGCGCGTCACTCACCACGGCGCTATAGAGATGTTCACGCATCAAAGGGAGCGTGATGTCCGTCGGCGTGGCAGGCATGAGTGAGGTCTCAAACGAGGAGAGTGAGTTCGAGGGGTGCCAGCAACTGTGCGAAGTCATCCGGCGGGCTGGTCTGGCTTCTTCTCGGGTGGCTTGGGACGAATCTTGCCCGACTGCACGTCCTTCACCACTTCAGCCAAGATCACCGGGTCGGCGGTCTTGAGGACATGATCGACTCGCGATTGCGGCGTGCCGAGACGAAGCATGATGTCTTTGGCTGACTCCCACAGCTTTGGCTTCTTCTTGTCGCTGGCGAGATACAACTCGGCGACGAGTTCACTCAGTCGTTCGGCATCGAGCGCGGGGCGGTTCTCGTAGTACCGCTTGACGATTTTTTCCTGATATCTCGACAGGTCGCGTTGAGCCATGAGGAAACTTTCACTGAGAACGATTCGTAGGATGGGCACTTCTGCCCGTCCGTTTTCAATGTCAATTTTGTCAAGCAAGCAGGACGGGCAGGAGTGCCCATCCTACGGTTGAGGTCGTTTGTAAAACGGCAGGGGAACGACGGTCGCGGCTTCTCGCTTGCCTCGAATATCGACTTCGACCGTCGAACCGACCGTCGCATGATCTGCCGCAACGTAGGCCATCGCGATCGACTGGTCGAGCGTCGGCGAGTACGTCCCCGACGAGACCACTCCGATCGGCTTGGGACCGAAGAAGACTTCGCTGTGTTCGCGCGCGATTCGTTTGGTGGCGAGCTTCAGGCCCACGCGAACGGACTTCCGGGGCTGGTCCTTGATCCTGAGCAACGACTCACGCCCGATGAAGTCCGGCTTGTCGAGCTTCACCGCGAACGAAAGACCCGCCGTGAGTGGGTCCACCGTTTCGGAAAGCTCATGCCCGTAGAGTGGCATCGCCGCTTCCAGTCGCAACGTATCGCGGCAGCCAAGACCGCATGGAACAAGGCCCTCGGCACGCCCCTCGTCCAACAAACTTTGCCACAGAGCCGTTGTCCTCGCGGCATCTTTAGCGACGATGATTTCAAACCCGTCTTCGCCCGTGTAACCGGTTCGGCTGATGAAGGCTTCGCAGCCAGCCACAATGGCGGGGCAGCCCGAGTAATACTTGAGCGATCCCAACGCGACATCGCTCTGTGTGAGACGTGACAGGATCGCGAGCGCCTTTGGTCCTTGGATGGCGACCATCGCGGTCTCCAGCGTCTGGTCATCAAATTCGAGATCGCGGGTACGATGCTCGTGGTCGATCTCTTCGATGAGCGGCTGAAGCCACGCCACGATTTTCTCGCGGTTGCTCGCGTTCACCACGAGGCCGAAGTTCATGTCATTCAGCCGGTTGACGAGGACATCGTCCAACACGCCTCCCGCCTGATTGCAGACCAGACCGTAACGAATCTGCCCGTCCACGAGGTTGTCCACTCGGCACGTCAACAGTCGCGACATCAGCGGCTCGGCGTCAAGGCCACTCAACGTGAGTCGCCCCATGTGCGAGATGTCGAACAACCCGGCGGCCTTCCGCACGGCATGATGCTCGTCCACGATGCTCGTGTACTGGACCGGCATCTCCCAACCACCGAACTCGACCATGCGACCGCTGTGGGCGACGTGCCAGTCGTAGAGCGGCGTGCGGTCGAAGATGATTTCCAACATGTGATCGGGCCTTGATCGAGGTGATTGTTCAGAACATGTCCATCATCAACAGACCACCATGATCCGGATTGCCGATGAGCCGCTGTCCGACGGGATCGACCACGAAGTCCATGCTTTCCAGCGGAATTTGACCAATCAGCGTCGGGCACGAGTCCGGCACTTCGTAAACCTGAACGACGCAATCTCGCTCCTGAACGGTCAAACGCACCGGCTCATATTTGTTGAACGCCATTGGCCCCGCCGGTGTTCTTGCCGTGCGCGAGCCGACCTTCATCAGGCCCAACTGGTGAATCAACCGTGTGGGCAGTGAGAGGAAGGTCGCACCGGTATCAACCAGAGCATCATCGACCTCAACGGATCGAATGCCGTTCGAGCCAGCATGGCCATGACTCACAAGCAGTTCGTCGGCAATGTTGACGATCTGGGCTGAGACCAACACTTTTCCCATCGCCTTAATCTCCATGATGACCTCCAGCGAATGCTTCTGCGTTTTTGACCGGCGGCATCGTAGCATGACCAATCTTGCGAGCTGAATCCGTGAGCAGAAAATCACTCGCCCGAGAACAGCACCGCCTTCATGTACTCGCGGTTGAGTTGGGCGATGTTGGTCAGCTTGATTCCGGCGGGACAGGCGGCTTCGCATTCACCCGTGTTCGTGCAGTTGCCGAACTGCTCTTTGTCCATCGTCGCGACCATGCTGAGAACTCGCTTGCTGCGTTCGGTCTGGCCTTGGGGCAGGCTGGCGAGATGCGACACTTTGGCCGAGACGAACAGCATGGCGGAGGCGTTCTTGCACGAGGCGACACACGCGCCGCAGCCGATGCAGGCGGCGGCCGCCATCGCGTCCTGTTGCATGTGTCCGGCTACCGGGATCGCGTTGGCGTCGGGTGCGCCTCCGGTGTTCACCGAGACATAGCCGCCCGACTGGATGATGCGGTCGAAGGCGGAGCGGTTCACCACCAGATCGCGCACGACCGGGAAGGCCGCCGCTCGCCACGGCTCGATCAGAATCGTGTCGCCGTCGTGGAAGCGTCGCATGTGCAACTGACAGGTCGTCGTCGCGTTGTCGGGTCCGTGCGCCTGGCCGTTGATCATCACTCCGCACGTCCCGCAGATCCCCTCACGACAGTCGTGATCGAACGCGACCGGTTCCTCACCCTTCGCGATGAGCTGTTCGTTCAGCACGTCGAGCATTTCGAGAAACGACATGTCGGTCGAGATACCGCTGAGCTGATACGCCTTCAGCGCTCCCGGCATGTTCGGCCCGGCCTGTCGCCAGATTTGCAGGGTGAGGTTCAGGGTCTTTGAAGTCGCGTGAGACATTCGATCAGGCTTTCTCTACCACGGAATTCTTTGGGAGTGCTCCGGCTTGACGGAGCTTTAGTATGCGGCTTTGCCGCTTTCGTTCCCACGAGACACCGACCAGTTATCGAGCAGACTTGAAAGCGGCTTCGCCGCAAAATTCTCAAAGCTCCGTCGAGCCGGAGCACTCCCAAAGTTTACTTGTAGCTGCGGGTGCCGAGCGGACAGTCGTTGAACGCCAGCGGCTCCTTGTGCAGGATCGAGTCCCCTCCGACACCCTGAAACTCCCAAGCGGCGGCGTAAGCGAACTTGTCGTCGTTGCGGGCGCATTCCCCTTCGCTCGTTTGATG
>JAYVOX010000820.1:0-3052 GCA_043757695.1 Schlesneria sp. | reverse complement strand
GGACGCAGTGCGGCGATGAAGTCTCGCACCTGTCCGTTGATCGGGCTGACTCCGCCAAAGTGGTAGTAATGCTCGGCCACTTCGAGCATCCGTTCGCGCGGGACCGGCTTGCCTCGCAGCACGTTCTCGAGGAACGGGATCACATCGTCACGGTGTTCGGGGCCACCGAAGGAGACGATCAAGATGGCGTCATAGTTATCGGGCACGAGTCGGTCCGGAGAAAGTTGGAGTCCGTGTTCAGGAAACTGAGATCAGTCACAGGGTTGAGTGACCTACCTCGACTTGGGCTTGGGAGACTGTGCTCCGGTGGGAGCGGTTTCGGTCTCACTGCTCTTTTTGATGCGGTCGAGGTATTGGCGGGTGATATCTTCAGGGACGACCTCTTCGGGCGGTGTGAATGTGAACTCTTGCTCGTCGATCGTCGCGTCGAGTTGCACGTTTTGGAACTTCAGACTGACGATGGTTCGGTAGCCTTTTTTCGCTTTGGGAGGGCCATCCTTCTCCGTGCCCTCTTTCACCGCCCCCTCCTTGACGATGCCGTCTTTGGAAGGTTTGTCTTTCGCAGGTGAGGCCGCAGCCTGAACCGCGAGTTCTTTCTCCGACTGCTTCTTGAGGTAGATGATCCGCTCGGGGAACAGCGTGCGCGAATCGACGACGATGCGGACGAGATCGGGGATGTAAGCCGGCAGCGGATCCTCTGGGCGTCTCTTCCACCGACTCGAGACTTCAGGCTTCCAGCGCCCCTGGACCACAGTCTGAGTTTCGCCTTCTCCGGTTCCGGCTTTCATGGCTTCAAAAATCATCGTTCGTTCCAACGACGCGAACAGGGCGGTCAGTCCCCCCAAACCCAACTCTGCGGAGAGGACGGCGTCCGGCACGCTCTTCGTCGAAGCGACCGCCGCCTTGATCTGCTGGACATCGCGGTGGGTGACTCGCTTGGCCCCATTCAATGTCACCTGGCTCCACAATTCTTGACCGTCGCAGACTTCGATCAACGTCCCGTCGATCCCTTCGCTGGGTTGGATGAGGTACTCCAACCGCAGCTTGGATCCGCTCGTGAGGTAGCGACCGGTCGCGCGAAAGGGTTGGCCGCCGATGGAGATCGTTTGTTCGATGTCGGCACGCACGGACGGGTGGCTTTTCAGAGCCTCATGCACCTTGGTGATGAAGGTCGTCGCGGCGGCGGCCTGTTCGATCGAGGCACTCGACTTGGACTCCTTCCCCGACGGGGATTCAGTCGCGGACTTCTCGTCACCTTGGCCGACGGCGAGTCGAGTCCCGTCGCCAGAAAACCCCGCGAACAGCAGGAGCAGCCCGAGTGGAGCTGTGAATCTGAGGAAAGTTTGCCTACGGATCGGAATGTGACGGATTTGCCAAAGATACAACGGGCATCCTTCCGAAAAGAGAACAGACCGAGGTGTTGCCGCAGTGTGCGGGACGAACGGTGCTGAGTGGAATGATTGGTTGGAACGCGAGTTTCGGCCAGAACGGCCACTCACAACGGGCGGCATTCTAGCTGTGAAGCATCGCAGCGGTCGACGGAGATTCGTGTCACAAGGCTGGTCAAACGGAATTCGGCAAGGACGGCCGATTCAGACGTGGTGCCGATGGTTGGCGAGTGTTCGTCAACGCGCATCCCGTGGAGTCGCGGAGCCTGTTACCGAGAGGGGTCGCGATGAAGTGTTATTTTCTGGCGTTGGGCACGGTCGTCGTCGTGTGCGTCGGCTGCGCCATGGATGGAAACCAGCACACGGGGAAGGGTGAGTATCATGCTCCACCCGCCGCAATGTTGTCGCGGCCCGGCCCGATGGTCGATGGCCCCGGCCCGGGAGTAATCCCGTCAATGGTCGGCATGATGGGTGGCCCTGGTTGTCCGCCTGGTGGCGGAATGATGGCGGGCCAGCCGATGGCACCGAGCACGACTCAGGTGCGGTTCGTCGGTCCCGATGGCATGCACATTGGCTGGCAGATCCCCGGTGGCTACGCCGAGAATCAACTGGTCGCTCCAGCCCGGTACAACTTCTTCCAGGGAGCCACGTATCGGTTGAAGGTCACCAACGTGCCCGGTCGCGAGGGACTGGCCCTCTACCCAACGTTAATGATCTACCCAGGCCATCCGAACACGGAAGCCTATCTCTCGCACAACAGTGTCCCGCTACAAATGACGGAAGAAGACCTCGACCAAATCGAGAGCAACAACTTCGTCACCAAGGTCATCTATCTACCCGATGCACGGTATCAAGAGTTGGCCATCGCCAACGTCGAGACACTCGTCTCCACCCGGCTCGATCCCGGAGTCGATCCGATTCAAGAAGCTGACAAACGGGGCACGATCATGGCTGTCTTGCGGATCGGCAACATGGACCTCGAAATGCCCGGCCAACCGGGTGGCAGGCCAATGGCTGTGATGGGTCCGAATGGACTCGAACAAGTCGGCTATCACTCAGTGGATGGCGAAAAGGGTGAGCTGTTGCCACCACTGCCGATCGGTCCGGCTGGACAAGGTGCCCCCGGGATTCCCGGAGCGATGATGATGGCCGGATCGGGGATGCCCGGTCAGCCGATCGCTGGTCAGAACATGCAAGCGTGGGGAATGCCGATCACTGGTACTCCCATCGGTCTCGCTGGACCGACTCACCTCCCTTACGGTGGACCAGCCAGCTTGCGACAGCACACGGTTCGCAATCGGACCAGCCAAGATCTCCCCAAGCCGGTCGATTCGGTGCTGATCGACGTGAAGCACGAACCGGGACTGAGCCTGCCTCGACCTGTCAATTACATCGAGTACACCGAGAAGCATCCGTTTTACTCGCCCGGCGAGCTGTCCAACCCCGCTTGGAACGCTGGCCAGCCTCAAGAGTGATTTCATGATGGAGAAGCGACCCGTCTCGAACATCGGCCCGGCCTGAGTCACATCAGCCGGGCCGATGTTTCGAGCGTGAATACAGCAGCCGTAGGATGGGCACTCTTGCCCGTCCTACTGTTGTGAGTCCACCCACGGTTCGCCAAAGATACGACGGGCAAGAGTGCCCATCCTACAAATCACCACAGA
>JAYVOX010000819.1:0-3054 GCA_043757695.1 Schlesneria sp. | reverse complement strand
CTGCGTGCGTTCCTGTTTGGAAGTGGTCGCGTGAAAATCCCCGCGTTCATCTACCTCGCCGAAGCCGCCTGCAACCTCGCGTTGAGCATCGTGCTGGGAATGCACTATGGCATTGAGGGTGTCGCTTGGGGAACGCTCATTCCGGTGGTCGTGATTGAACTGTTCGTCCTCGTCCCGTATGCCCTCCACACGATGCAAGTCAGCGCGTGGAGGATCGCCAAAGAAGCCGTGTGGCCGCAGTTGCTACCACTCTTGGCGCTGCTGGCGTTCTCGCGATGGATCAGCCTGCAAACGTGGGGACACGGCGACTGGCGCTGCCTGCTCGGCGTCTCGATCAGTGGAGCCGCGTTGCTCGGAGCCATGATCTGGCTCAGAAGAAAACTCGACCGCAGTGATCTCGCGCCCGCGTGAGGCCAATGGCACTGACGTTAGAAAAATAACCCGCTGCGTCAGCAAGGAAGTCCCCTTGTTTACGAGTTGTCGGCCTCCCTCGCTGACGCGGCGGGTTACCGAAGTCAGTGCTATTGAGCGTGAGGCTTCGGCCGAACAACGCTGCTCGATCACTTCCGCTCGCGGGCATACCGGACGCGGCAACCGCGTGCGATCGTCTCTTTCACGACGGGCGTTTGGTTCTTGAGAACCGCCGTGACCGCCGCCTCGACGTGGTGCTGTTGGACCAACGTGGCATCCGTCTTGTCATCGAACGCTCCCATGTAGACGACCTTGCGGTCTCGATCCAGCACATAGAACTCGGGAGTGAAGATCGCCCCGTAGTCCTTCGCGATTTTTTGAGACTCGTCGTACAGGTAGTCGAAAGCGAACTGCCGCTGTTTGGCTCGCTCAGTCAGGTCGGTGAGCGAGTCGCCTTTGACCCGGTTCACACAGACCGCGACGACTGCGACTTGACCATTGGCTCCACCCCAGCGCTTGGCGAAAGCGTTGATGCGGTCTTCGTAATCCACCGCCGTCGGGCAACTAGCACACGTGAAGATGAGGACCATCGCCGCTTTGTTCTGATAGTCGGCCAGTGAATGTGGCTTACCGTCCGTGCCCGGCAGGTTGCTCCACGCCGGAGCCACATCGCCGATGCTCAAGACTTCGTTGAACTCACCTGCACGAGCCATCGTCACGCTCCAGGCGAACAACACGCAGCCGATCAGCAGACACGAGCCAGCACAGGGCCAGCCTCTGTTAGAAACGGGGCCAGTTGCAACGTGAGTCCGCATGATCTTCCCTCCAAAACGAGCGGTTACTTCGCAGCCAGTTGCGCCGCGATCAGTGTGTTTTCCAGCAACATGGCAATCGTCATCGGGCCGACTCCCCCAGGAACGGGCGTAATCGCCGAGGCCACCTCGCAGACTTCGGCAAACGCGACATCGCCCACCAACCCGTTGTCTTTCCGATTGATCCCGACATCAATCACGATGACTCCCGGCTTCACCATCTCCGCCGTAACGAACTCGGGCTTTCCAATCGCCGCGATCAGAATGTCTGCCGAACGAGTCACGTCAGCCAAGTTCTTCGTGCGGCTATGACAGACGGTGACGGTCGCGTTCGCCGTCTCTCCCTTCTGCAACAACATCATCGCCACCGGCTTCCCTACGATCTCACTGCGTCCCAGTACGACGACGTGTGAACCATCGACAGCCGTCCCTGACTCACGCAACAACACCTGCACACCGTGAGGCGTACACGGCAGAAACCGGGGCCGGTTCTGCACCATCAACCCCACGTTCTCGGGATGAAAGCAATCGACATCCTTCAGCGGATAAACGGCGTCCAATACCGTCGTTTCATGAATGTGCCGGGGCAACGGAAGCTGCACCAAGATGCCGTGGACAGCAGCATCGGCGTTGAGCCGACTCACCAACCCCAACAACTCCGCCTGGGTGGTGGAGGCTGGCAGCCGATGCACGTCACTCGCCATCAATGCCTTCCGACAAGCCTGCTCCTTGTTGCGAACATAGACTTGGCTGGCAGCGTCGTCACCGACTAACACCGCCACCAATTTCGGAGTGACGCCCGTCGCCGCCATGAATGCCGCGACCTTCAGGACCAAACGTTCACGATGTGCAGCAGCGATGGACTTCCCATCAATCAAGCGAGCGGCCATAAGTCTGTCTTCGTCCTAAATGAGTGGTTCGACACACGGTTACTTCTGTTTGCAAAGTCACCAACAAACAACCTATCCGCACGGAAAGCGATTCAACGGAAACGCATTCCCACTTCAGCGGCGCAGTGGTCGGCCAACGTGACCTTGAGGGTTAGTTGAACTCGTGACAGTTCGGAAGCCTCGAAGTCTCACCACATCAGGGAACCTGCATTCCAAAGTCGTCCGGCCACGAGGATCATGCACGATCCACTTCCAGATTTGAAGCGGCCAAACAGACTGCCAACTCTGGCCCGCTGGCATCCTTGCCGATGCCCCACGCAGCCGATACAAGTTTGTCCCTTGCCAACCTCGGCACGCTCATCGGGCGATTAACTCAGCGGCTAGAGTGCCATCTTCACACGGTGGAAGTCACTGGTTCGAATCCAGTATCGCCCATTCAAATCTTTCGCATGCTCTCGCAACGAGCAGCAACCCCTTGCAAAACAAGGGGTTTTTCGTTTGAGGGTCTGTTCTCGATGAGTCGGGCGTCTGTCGGCTACTTGACCGGATAGACCTTCAGTACTTCGTCGCCGTAGTGGTTGATGACCTTCACGGCGATCTTGCCCTTGGGTGGCGCGGGGAACGGCTGACTGGTGGTCGAGTACAACGCGGACCAGGCCGCTTCGTCGATGTCGGCTTTCAAGGCGCGTTTGAGTTTGTCGTAGGGTTCCTGAGCGCCGGTGAAGTAGGCGTGACGGACGAAGAAACTTTCGCCGTCGTAGTTCGTGTCGATGAACCAACAGGCGATGTCGTCCGTCGAGTGACTGCGAATCTCGCCCGTCGTCGGGTCGTAGACATCGACACCTTTGATCTCGACGACGAACTCTTTGAGCTGTGCCATTCCTTTGGAGTGCGGTGGCTCGACACCGCTTTGGTTTGCGGCGGAGCCGCTTTGGTTTTTC
>JAYVOX010000818.1:0-3056 GCA_043757695.1 Schlesneria sp. | reverse complement strand
TCGGCGCACGGGAAGCCGCTGCGCAAAGTGATCCTCGTCGATTTGCCGCGCGGCGTGATTCTCGAACACAGCGTCTATGACTATCACGGTCAACGTGTCGCTGTGGCGAAATTGGAAGACCATCAACACGACAAGGCGAGTGGCGTGGTGTTGCCGCGCCGCGTGAAGCTCGATGTCCCGCCAAGTGACTTGTCGTTGGTGATGAATCTCGGACCGGTCGAAATCAATCCGCGAGGCATCCCATCCCAGATTTGGGATATGCCGAAGCTGGCTGGCTATCAACTGGTCGATTTGGGGGCGACGGTTCGCCCCGGAACGCGCGTCGCCGCGAGCTTGGGGCCAAACTTGAAGTCCAAAATCGGACTTGAGCGAAGTCCCGACAACGGCTTCGATCAAGAAGCCGGTTCACTGCATGGTGCGGGAGACTCGCCCATTCAATTCTTGGCCCCCGAGTTTGGGGACAACGAAGAGCACGATGGTGAAGACACGGCGGGACGAGTGAAGCGGTCTAACGAAGAAGAACAAGTCGATCAAACATCCGCATTGGAAGAGCCGTTCGACAAATCGCCGTTTGATCGCTCACCACGACCGGAAGTACCGCCGATTCGTCAGACATCGAGTCCCGGCAAGCGACCGATCCCACGCGATTGGTGGTCGGAAAACTGAGACCGCCTCATCAGCCGTTGAAAAGGGCATTGCGGGAGAGAATCTCGGTGCTCAGCGACAGGCGTTCGCCCGGCTGGAGTGGGGACTCGGCCGCACGCACGAATTGGATCAGGTATTCGGAGAGTTCGCGCGCGGTGGCGGTAGCGATTCCCGAGGCGAGGGCCGCTCGTAAGTGTTCGGCGGCACCGTGGCCGAAGCCCTATTGATCGACGAACGTCAGTCCGGTCAAGGTCACCTGTTGGCACTCGTTCCCCAGCGTGATCGCTGTCGCGAACGCACCTTACTGCACTCTCGTAAAGGCAACTACTGACTTGACTCATCATGGTGGTAGCCACGTTCACCAGAACGTGGAGGACACTGCAAAACCCACGTTCTGGTGAACGTGGCTACGATTTGCTTCACAGGAGTGATGAGTCAAGCCAATAGTTGCCCTCGTAAACGCCTCGCGGACGAATTCGAGGGTGGTCGTGTTCGGCAGGCCGCTGCAGGCCGCGAGCCAAGTAGGGTGCGTCGAGTCTTGGTAAACGGTAAGAACCTGTCCAAGAACTACGCCGTGTTTTGAACAGCCCGTCCCGTCGGCGGAGCGACGGGACTACTGTAGTCTCGTCGCTCCGCCGACGAGACCAATCACGGAGTCATTCCTGGACAGGACCTAAGACAACGAGCGGTCCGGCTGCTCACCACTGCCGGGCCTCTTCGTTTGAGAGCGGAATCGTGGTGATCGCTGAAGTCGGCCCCCCTTTCTTCCGCACGATGCGCCGGATCGCCGCACAGAATTCGCAGACCAATTTTTGTCAGACTGGAGACCGAACGATGACACTGACCAGACAACTGCTTGTCGCAATCTTGCTGATCGTGATGCCAATCCCAACACTCGTCTCGGCCGAGCCGTTTCGTGCGGGAGCGGCCACCAGTGTCATCACGCCCGAGATTGGACGCGACATCATCGGCGGGTTTGTGCCGTCGCCGTCAAAGCACATTCACGATGAGCTTCACGCGCGGTGTTTGGTGTTGGATGACGGGCAGACCAAGATCGCCCTCGTCGTGTGCGACCTGTTGGGAATTCATCGCGTGGTCAGTGAGGAAGCTCGTCGCCTCATCCAAGTGAAGTCTGGCATCCCTCCCGAGTGCGTGATGATTTCGGGAACGCACACGCATTCAGCCAGCAGCGCGCTCGGTGATGCACGCGGGAAGATCGACCAGAAACCGGACGTGTACCAAAGTTTTGTCGCCCAGCGAATTGCCGATGGAGTGTCTCGCTCGGTGATCAATCTGCGCCCCGCTCAGCTCGCGTTTGGAGTGGTCGATGTCCCCGAGCACGTCAACAACCGGCGTTGGCACATGCTGGCTGGGACCGTGCCGCCAAACCCCTTCGGTGGGAAGGACCTCGTCAAAATGAACCCGCCAGCGGGTAGCCCGAACCTCGTCGAACCCGCCGGGCCGATTGATCCGACGGTCTCGTTCATCGCCGTCAAAGGGACTGATGGCTTTCCGATTTCGATCTTCGCCGCGTACTCACTGCATTACGTGGGAGGCGAAGGGCCGGGGCATATCTCGGCCGACTACTACGGCTACTTTTGTGAGAGCCTCAAGCAATTGATGACGGCAGGCGACGCATCGTCACTCGATACCGATCGGCCTCCGTTCGTCGCCCTGATGGCGAACGGCACGAGTGGCGACATCAACAACATTGACTTTCGCAAGCCGCGCGGACCGAAGAAACCTTACGAGCAGATGCGGTTCGTCGCCGAAGATGTCGCGAAGAAAGTACAGGCTGCCACGGCGAAGCTGGAGTACCGCGACGGCCTCACGCTGGCGAGCCGTTACCGCGAACCGACGTTTGCCTGGCGACGCCCCAACGACGAGCAAAAAAAATGGGCGGCCGACACGATCGCGGCGGGACCCAAGAGCAAATCCGACCTCTCGTTCATCTATGCCGAGCGAGTCAGCCGACTCGCCGAGTACCCCGAGACCACCACGATCCCGCTGCACGTCATCCGCATCGGTGATGTCTGTCTGGGGACGATGCCGTGCGAAGTCTTCTGCGAAATCGGCCTCGATTTCAAACGCCGCTCGCCGTTCGCCAAGTCGTTCATGGTCGAACTGGCTCACGACTACGTCGGCTACCTCCCGACGCCACGCCAGCATCAACTCGGCGGCTACGAAACGTGGCTCGGCACGAATCGCTTGGAAGTGACCGCCTCCGACAAACTACTCGATCAACTGATCGAGATGGCGACGGAACTGCACGTCGGGGCGAAGTGAGTCGAGGAACCGCGAATGCGTTGGAACGAGAGGTGGCTCATGGCTAAGCAAACATCGGAACGCTGGGGACGAGCGGTGACTTGGCTGGTGTTGGCTGTTGTCGCAGCGGCGGCGATTGGAATTGG
>JAYVOX010000817.1:0-11379 GCA_043757695.1 Schlesneria sp. | reverse complement strand
CAGTAGCCACCTTCGCCAGAAGGTGGTTGTTCGCTCCCCTCCACGCTCTGGCGAGCGTGGCTACAACACTGCAAACCAACTCTCCAAGTGCTCTAGGGCCGGCGCATCAACAACTGGCGTTGATCGATCTGAATATCCCGGTTCGCCGATTTACGACCGTGATTGAGCTGCCGATCCTGATCGGCTCTTCCTGCCTCATCCGTGCCCCGGCTTTGCCATCCGTGCGATTCCTTCTTTTCCAAGCGCAGAGACCGCACGGATGCAGAGCCGGAGCACGGATGAAGGCCATCGCGGATCAAGACAGAAGTGTTTGACCTCTGCCGCCCAGTCCCACTGAAACGATCGCGACCTGACGCCATAACACCGCCAGTAATTCCTGCGCCGGTCCTTAATGTACACCCTGTGCGGCGAGCCAGCGTTCGGCGTCGAGTGCCGCCATGCAGCCGGTGCCTGCAGACGTGATGGCTTGGCGGTAGTAGCTGTCGGCCACATCGCCCGCGGCGAAGACACCCTCGACACTGGTGTTCGTGCGGAACGGCTGGGTGTAAACGACGTAGCCTTTGTCGTCCGTGGCGACCTGACCTTTCAGGAAGTCGGTGTTCGGCGAGTGCCCGATCGCACAGAACATGCCCGAAGCGGCGATGTCCTCGGTCGCATCTGTCTGCAAGTTTTTCAGTCGCACTCCCGTCACGCCCAATTTCTCATCGCCGAGGACTTCTTCCACTCCCGAGAACCACTTCACGGTGATCTTCGGATTGTCGAGTACGCGCTGCGCCATGATCTTGCTCGCGCGGAAATCGCCTCGTCGGTGAACGAGATACACGGTCGAGGCGAACTTCGTGAGATAGCTCGCCTCTTCCATCGCACTGTCGCCACCGCCGACAACGACGAGCGGCTTGTTGCGGAATCGAGGCAACGCTCCGTCGCACACGGCACACGCGGAGACGCCGAAGTTCTTGAACTTCTCTTCGGAAGGGAGGCCGAGATAGTTCGCCCGCGCCCCCGTGGCAATGACGATCGAATGGGTCGTGATCGCTTCGCCGTCGAGCGGCTTGATTCGGAACGGTTTCACCGACAGATCGACTTCGAGAACATCGTCGGTGATCACGCGCGTCCCAAAGTTCTTGGCCTGTTGCCGCATCAACTCCATCAGTTCGGGACCGGTCACGCCGTGACCGCCGTGCGGTGCCATGAACTGCCGTTGCGACTCCGGCAGCGCCGTCTCCAAGTACTGCGTCAGGTTGCCGCCGGGAAAGCCGGGATAGTTCTCGACCTCCGTAGTGAGGGAGAGCTGCCCGAGCGGCAGCGTGCCGCGCATCCGGTTCTCTTCAGTCAGAGCACCTTCAAACACGAGCGGTTCCAAGTTCGCTCGCGAGGCATAAATCGCAGCCGCCCATCCGGCGGGGCCGGACCCAATAATGACCACTCGCTCCGTCACGCTGCTGCTCCTCATGCTGAACTGTCATCGAAACTCGGAATAGACCCCAATGCGACACCGTAGGATGGGCACTCTTGCCCATCCGGCATTCGCGTGAACTCCAATTGCCACCGTGTACCGAGAACCCGGACGGGCAGGAGTGCCCATCCTACAAATCCTGATTTGACTCCCAGACGAGGACTCGTCCTGCACACAGGACGACTCGCAGGGGCAACTGAGGCGGGAACGATAACGGCGTCCATACAGAGCGGCAACCGACTCTCCGCGAGTGAGAACGTGGGCTTTCGATCAGTCAGAACATCGAACAGAGACCTCATCGAGAACGAGGGACTCCAGACGAAAGACAAGGGACGGTGAGGCAGTTACCATGCGTCGCGCGAGGGGTCTCGCACCTCGTCTCACTCTCATTCATGAAGGATTGCCATGCACCACGACGGACTGGATCGACGCGACTTTCACAAGCTGACACTCGCCGCGCTGGGGGGAGTTCTCGCCGGGGCGACAGCCGGTTGCGGAGGAGCTGCTCCACCCAGTGGCCCGGTGACGGTTCCCGCAACCACGGCAGCGGCCTCCACGAAAGAGTTGTCCGAAGCGGAGCAACTCATCCTCGACGAGCCGCATGTTTGTCGCGGCTTGAACTCGTGCAAAGGACTGGGGCGCGGCAAGGACAACGACTGCGCGGGACTAGGCGTCTGCGCGACGATGGCCGATGCGGCCTGCGGTGGCAACAACTCCTGCAAGGGACAAGGTGGCTGCGGTGAACTCCCCGGCATGAATTCTTGCGAGGGGAAAGGTGCCTGCCACATCCCGCTGATGGAACCCGCTTGGGACAAAGCGCGCGCCGCGTTTGAATCGGCGATGAAGAAGACCGGCAAGAAGTTCGGTGCCGCACCGGAGAAAGCGAAGGCGTGATGATGCTCGCGAACGAAGTGCCTCTACCAACCAAGGCGGCTCGCATCGGCATCGTCACGGTGTCGGATCGTGCGAGTCGCGGTGAGTACGAAGATCGCGGTGGTCCTGCGATTCGAGACTACTTCACAGACGTACTTATCTCGCCATTTGAGCCGGTCGCGCGCGTCATCCCCGATGAGCAGCCGGTCATCGAACAGACGCTGCGTGAGTTATGTGAGGTGGAAGGCTGTTGCCTCGTTGTCACCACAGGCGGGACGGGTCCAGCCCTGCGCGACGTGACGCCCGAAGCCACCGCAGCAGTCTGCCAAAAGATGATGCCCGGCTTCGGCGAGTTGATGCGCAAGGTCTCATTGGAGAAAGTCGCCACGGCGATCTTGTCGCGCCAGACAGCGGGCATCTGCGGCAAGGCCCTCATCGTGAATCTGCCCGGCCAGCCGAAGGCGATCAAGGAATGCCTCGACGCGGTGATGCCCGCCATCCCGTACTGCATCGACTTGCTCGAAGGACCGTTCCTCACCACCGACGAGACGAAGATCAAAGCCTTCCGTCCGAAGAAGTGACTCGGCTCACCAACCCGCAGCGTGAGCGAGGGACCACAATCCGTAATTGGAATCGTTCACGGCTGGCTGTCGTCTGGTCAACGTGGTGTGCCAGCAGTACCCTTGGCCGCGTCCATTAGACCTCGCGCGGGCTGAAGTGAGACGTAGCTGCACCTCGCCAGAGTGCGGGTGTGACGCTCAAGCAACCATGTTCTGGCGAAACGTGGCTACATTCAAAAGTCTCATTTTGGGCCGCGTGAGCTACAACATTCGACTGTCCGTTTCCCACTCGCCTCGTTTTCTGAAGGACTACTCGCCATGAACCGCCTCGTTCCCGCCTTGATTTTGTTCGCGTTGACTGGCTGCGGGATGCAGTCCCTCGAAGACCAGACGAAGAAATCTCCCAATAGCATCATCGGCAAGAAGACTCAGGATGTGGGGCAGTACGATCCAAACGCGAACGCGAAAGTCAGCAACTCGAAGATTACGGCCACCGATCCGATCACGGCTCCGACCTCGGCGTATGGACCGATGTTGGAAAAGATTTCGAAATCACACATCGAGCACGCGCTGAATTTGTTTCAAGCAACCGAGGGGCACTTTCCCAAGGACCATGACGAATTCATGACTCAGATCATCAAGGCCAACAACATCCAACTTCCCGTTCTGCCGGGCGGCAAGCAGTACCAATACGATGTCGAGAACCACCGGCTGGTCGTGGTCGATCCTCCTGTTGGGGCTGCCCCGGCCGCCACCGCTCCGGCTGCCGCCACCCCGTAGCACGGCGACCATCCCTGATATCTCAAGCCCATACTTTCCGATTCTTGGCTGGGTTCTTTCCCCTCAGCGGGGAGGGTTAGCAGCCCGTTGAAAAAGGCAGCCGAACTGCGAGAAACAAGCGATATTCCTACCTAGGTGTCTGTCCGGATACCAGTAGGGTGGGCACTGCCCACCACAATCGGTCGTTGATGGTGGGCAGTGCCCACCCTACGGAAGGTATGGCCTTCGACTTTCCGGACAGACACCTAGAACGGCTCGGCGGGAGCCTCGCCCTCCCTTTTTCGACGGGCTGTTAGGGAGTGGGCGATGACGAGTTCCAGCCTGATACCTCATCTCCCCCCTCCCCGCCGAGGGGAGGGAGGAAGAGTTGCATACTTGGGAAGTGATGGCGGCCCCGTTCCTAACCCCTTCGGAAACCTGAGATGGTTCGCCTCGACGGCATTGGTCAAATCGCGATTACGGTAAGTGATGTTTCTCGCGCAGTCGCCTTCTATCGCGACACACTCGGCATGACGTTCCTGTACGAGTTGCCCAGCATGGGCTTTCTGGAGTGCGGTGGGATCCGGTTGATGTTGTCGCTGGCGGAACCGGCTCAACTCAGCCATCCCGCTTCGATCATTTATTACAAGGTGGCCGACATCATCGCGACGTTTGTCTCTCTGACGGAGCAAGGGGTCGAGTTCGTCTCGTCCCCGCGACTCGTGGCCCCGATGCCCGACCACGATCTTTGGATGGCATTCTTCCGTGACCCCGATCAAAACGTGCTGGCCTTGATGAGCGAAGTCCGTCGGGCGACGGGAGCGACGCCATGAAGTCACTCTCGGTCAAGCTTTTCGCCAAGGCCCGCGACTTGGCGGGGAGCGATGTCGTCTCGCTCACCTGGACCGACGGTGAAACAGTGGCCACGCTGAAGCAACGCCTCATGGAACACTGTCCCAACCTCCAGCCACTCGTCCCGCGATTGCTGGTCGCGGTAAACAACAACTATGCGACCGATGATTCGCCACTCAAGTCGACTGATGAAGTCGCCTGCTTCCCGCCAGTCAGTGGTGGCTAAGAACGTGTCCAAGATTACTTCGCGATTGGTCCCGTCAGTTCGACTTGTGACTCTCGATCCCGCCGCACGCCCGACTGCCGGTCTCCTCTTCCGCTGCTGACTTCGGTCGAATGGCGACAACCACAACCAAGACACCCCTCACCCTCTCCCCACTTGTTTTGGCTTCCCCAAATACAGGGCGGGGCGAGGAGACAAAGCCATGATCCAACTGACTCACAATCCCATCGACTATCACGCCCTGACCGAGTCCGTTCGCTCGAATCAGTCGGGGGCGGTCGTGCTGTTTCTCGGCACTGTTCGCGAACTGACGGCCGGGCGTCAAACCGTGGCACTCGACTATGAGGGCTATCCCGAAATGGCCCAATCCAAGTTGGCAGAACTCGAACGGGCCGCGAGGTCTCGCTGGCCGATCGACAAGGTGGGCATCGTTCATCGGCTCGGCCATCTGGAACTCGGTGACATCAGCGTCGCCGTGGCGGTGAGCTGTCCGCACCGCAAGCAGGCGTTTGACGCGGGTCAATTTCTGATCGACGAACTCAAAGTGAGCGTCCCGATCTGGAAGAAAGAGCACTGGGCCGATGGCACCACCGAGTGGGTTCATCCGGGAGGCGAGACCAAGTGAGTTCATCCATGCTCCCGCTCATCGACTCGTTCGGTCGTCTGCACAACAACCTGCGGATCAGCGTGACCGATCGTTGCAACATTCGCTGCTTCTACTGCATGCCCGCCGAAGATGTGCAGTTCATGGACAAGGCCGAACTGCTGACGTTTGAAGAAATCGAACGCTTCGTCCGCGTGGCCGTGCCGTTGGGAATCGACAAACTGCGACTGACTGGTGGCGAACCGCTGGTCCGTCGCGAACTGCACACGCTCGTCGCGAAGCTGGCTGCGATCCCAGGGATCAAGGACGTGGGACTCACAACCAACGGCATCTTCCTGGCCGAGCAAGCCGATGCGCTCTACTCGGCCGGATTGCGGCGGATCAACGTCAGCCTCGACGCCCTGACCCCCGAGAAGTTCAAACAGTTCACGCGACGGGACGGCTTCGAGAAAGTGATCGAAGGAATCAAGGCGGCGCAACGAGTCGGCTTCGATCCAGTCAAAATCAACGCGGTCTCGGTGCGAGGCATGACTGAGGATGAAGTCGTTCCGTTCGGCCACTTCGCGCGGGAGACGGGTGTCGAAGTCCGGTTCATCGAGTACATGCCGCTCGACGCCGACAATGCTTGGGAACGCGGCAAGGTGTTGTTCGCACACGAGATCATCGAGAAGCTCTCGTCCGAAATCATGCCGCTCGTTCCAGTGGACGAATCGCGTTGTGGCCGGTCTCCCGACCGCGCCACAGCCGACGACCGCAGGTCTCCTCTTCGATCCGCAGCGGAGAAAGAGGGAGACCTGCGGTCGGGCGACGGTGCGAGGTCAGGAGACCCGCGCACAACAAGCGCACCCTCTGGACATGGCGGGCCAGCAACGGACTTCGTGTTTGAAGACGGCATTGGGCACATCGGCTTGATCGCGTCGATCAGTCAGCCCTTTTGCATGAGCTGCAATCGCATCCGCATTACGGCCGATGGCAAGCTGCGGAACTGCCTTTTCAGTCTCGATGAGACCGACGTGCGGAGTCTGTTGCGCGGAGACGGGACCGACGAGCAGATCGTCTCCGCCATTCGATCCAGCGTGGCGGCGAAGAAGGAAGGTCACGAGATCAACACGGCGCGCTTCATCCAACCCGACAGACCGATGTACTCGATCGGTGGATGAGTTCAACGAGAGCGATCAGAACCGAAGGACAGTGACGAAAGACAGCGCTTCAGTACGAGAAAGGACCGGTTGCATGGAACGTCAAACATTCGCCTTGGGATGGGGTAGCCTCGCCCTCATCAACGCGGGACTCGCTCAAGGCAAGAACCGCAGTGGATTGAATTGGTTTTTGATCTCGCTCTTGCTCGGTCCCTTTGCGACGTTCTTGCTGGTGGCCTGTTTTCCGAAGATTCCCCGTTGAAGCCAGGGCAACGCCTTGAACAGGCGGTGCCAACATTACCGTTCCAGATTTTGAAGGACTCACCCTCATGTCGATGCTTCAAATTGGTTGTGTGATGCTGTTTGGTGTCGCCTCACTGGTACAGGCGGCGGAGACGACCAAGCCAAACATCATCGTGATCGTGGCGGACGATCAAGGCTATGGTGACTTGGGCATTCAAGGGGGAAAAGACATCCCGACGCCGCACATCGACTCGATCGCCAAGAACGGCGTGAGGTGTGCCAACGGCTATGTCTCTGGGCCGTATTGCAGTCCCACGCGAGCGGGCTTTTTGACGGGACGTTATCAACAGCGGTTCGGTCACGAGTTCAATCCAGGGGGAGCCAGTGCCTCGGGCGACCTTGGTCTGACGTTGAATGAAAAGACACTGGCCAACCGCTTGAAGGACGCGGGATATGCCACCGGAATGGTCGGCAAATGGCATCTCGGTTCGGCCCCGAAATTCCATCCGATGCAGCGCGGCTTTGACGAGTACTTCGGGTTTCTCGGTGGTGCCCACTCGTACTTGGAAGTGGGAGCCGGCCGCGATGCCGTCCTGCGCGGAACTGAGCCAGTCGGTCAGGTCACGTATCTCACGGAGGACTTCGCGCGGGAGGCGGTCGCGTTCATCGACCGACATCAAGCCCAGCCATTCTTCCTGTATCTCCCGTTCAACTCGGTTCACACGCCGATGCATGCGACCCAAAAGTATCTCGACCGTTTCGCGTCGATCACGAACGTACGGCGTCGCACCTACGCGGCAATGACCTCCGCGATGGATGATGCCGTCGGCGCGGTGTTGAACAAACTCGAAGCGGCGAAGGTCGCAGACAACACGCTGATCTTCTACTTCTCCGACAACGGCGGTCCCGTAGTGAACGGCTCCAACAACGGAGCACTCCGAGGCCACAAGGCTCAGACGTTGGAAGGAGGCATCCGCGTGCCGTACTTCGTCCAGTGGAAGGCCAAGCTCCCGCAGGGGATCGTGTACGAACAGCCGGTCATTCAACTCGACATCCTGCCGACGGCTCTCGCCGCCGCAGGTGTCGCTGTGGGTGCGGAATCGAAGTTGGATGGAGTCAATCTGTTGCCGCATCTGCTGGGTGAGATCAAAGTCGCACCCCACGAGGCGCTCTACTGGCGATTCGGTGCGCAGACGGCGATCCGTATGGGAGATTGGAAGCTCGTCAAACACGGTCAGTCTCAGTCGGTTGAACTCTACAACCTGTCACAGGACATCGGCGAAACGACCGACCTCGCCCGCGCTCAACGCGACAAGTTCGCGGAACTCGACACCGCTTGGAAGAAGTGGAACAGCGAACTGGTCGAACCGACTTGGGGGCAATCCCGCGTGAAAACGGGCCAGGCCAACAACAACAACAAGAATCGCAAGAAGAAGGCGGCCAACTGACTCAGCGATGAGGCGCGAACTGGCGAAAGTCTCCCGCCCCCCATTCGGCGCGGGACTCCTGACCCCGCCGAAACGGCCGACCGAAGGTCTCCTCTTCGATTTCCAACCCAGCGATTTTCAACTCGGCTCGCCTCAATTTGTTTTTCGGAAGCGTCTCAAGAACGCGCGGTCTGAAACTGCATCACGAAGACTTGCCGACGCTCTGCACGATGTCGAACATCAAAAGTCAGGAGCATGGCTTCGATCACGTGGCTTGACTCGCGCCGAGTCCGGTTCAACAATCCTCGCCCGTTCGCCGCCCCAGACTCGGAGTGGAAGCTGGCGGTCAACGATGTCTCGATGAGTCTCACTGAAAAGAGAGTGGTATGAGTACCGTGCGTTTGTCCCGTGCCGTTGAATCGTTGAAGCCCTCCGCCACTTTGGCCGCCGCTGCCAAAGCGAAGGAGCTGAAATCGAAGGGGATCAACGTCTATGACTTCACGCTCGGCGAACCCGACTTCATCACTCCCGCCAATGTGAGGCAAGCGGCCGTCGCGGCGATGGAAGCGGGGCACACGCACTACACGCCCTCGGGAGGCATTCTCGAACTGAAGCAGGCGGTCTGTGCGTTGTACAAGCGGGACTATGGTCTCGACTTCAAGCCGGCTCAGGTTCTGATCTCGAACGGCGCGAAGCATTCCATCCACAACGTGGTCGCGTCTCTATGTGGCCCCGGTGATGAAGTCATCATTCCTGCGCCGTACTGGGTCAGTTACAGCGCGTTGGTCGAACTGACCGGCGCTGTCCCCGTCATCGTCGAGACTAGCGAAGCGAGCGGCTTTTGCATGTCGGCCGATCAGTTTCGGAAGGCGATCACTCCACGTACTCGCTTGTTGATGCTCAACAATCCGTCAAACCCGACGGGAGCAACGTATCCGGTCGAACAATTGGAAGCACTGGCTCGCGTGGCTGTCGAGCAGAACGTCCTCGTCCTGTCCGACGAAATCTACGAGAAGCTCTTGTACGCCGGGGCCGAGTTCCGTTGCTTCGCCAGCATCGGCCAAGATGTCGCCGAGCGAACGATCATCGTCAGCGGCGTGAGCAAAGCGTACGCGATGACCGGCTGGCGCATCGGTTGGACGATCGGGCCGGTCGAGCTCATTAAGGCGATGGACAATCTGCAGAGTCAGGAAACCTCGAACCCCTGTAGCATCAGCCAGTACGCGGCCGTCGAAGCACTCAACGGGCCGCAGGAAAGCGTCGAAGAGATGCGGTGCGAGTTCGAGCAGCGACGCGATTACGTGATGGGCCGGATGCGTCCGTGGCGTGAGAAGTTTGGAGTGACGTTCGCCGAACCGGGCGGCGCGTTCTATGCCTTCTTCAACGTGAACGCTTCGTTCGGCAAGCCGCTGGCGGGGGGCCACACGGTCTACAACGCGACCGACTTTTGCACCGCATTGCTCGAACAAGCGCACGTTGCGCTGGTCACGGGCGATGCCTTCGGTGCGCCCGGCTATGTGCGACTGTCGTTCGCGACAAACATCGAAACGATCACGGCGGGTCTCGATCGGATCGAAGCGTTTCTCGCGGGATGACTGGTCTGTCCCGCTGTAACCTACCGAGTCACTTGGGGGCGATCACCTCGGGTGGTTTCAGTCGGAGGTCTTGGAGCATCGCATACAGGACGATGTTGGTGGCCAGCTTCACGGCGTCTTCGGGGAGATAGCCTTCGCAGTTGCCCGCCGCTTGTCGTTCGAGGGCGCAGCTGATGTCGTACTTGCTGTAGATCACGGCGAGACGACCATCGAGTTCGATCCCTTCCAGCAGCGGATCGCCTTCGCGCACGTTCATCGACGACGCTGCGGTCTCTCCCACGGCTTCTTGCATTCGGCGGCGCAGCTTGCGGGTGTCGTGGCCGAACTTTTCCGAGAACAGTTCGTGGCTGACCGCGATCCGCTCGAACTTCTTGTCGGGGAAGACGGCTGCGATGAACTCGCGAAACGACTTGTCGAACGGCTTCGCGCCACAACAGGAGTCGGCGAACAACACGCCGCCGCCGTTGAGGTACTCGCGCAACTGCTTCCGTTCATCGGCATTCATGGTGAAGCGATTGCGACCGTGCATGTAGAGGATCGGGTGTTGGAAGACATTGGGGTCGGCGAAGGTCATCTCGCGCGACTTGGTTGACGCAGCGAGGCCCGCCGTTTCGTTGAGAGCAACGAGCAGGTTGCGGAGAGCGCGGGGAGCCGCATTCCAACCGCCATCGTGTTTGATCTGCGCGATCTGGAGCAGGCCGCGTTCGACGCTATCGAGGTCGGCCGATTCGGCGACTTTCTTCGGTGCGTCGGTCTTGTCGGGCGGCTCGCGTCCCGTGGCATAAGCCATGACGTTCACGCCAATCTGAGTCGCGCGGAAAATCTTCGCGGTGAGCTGCACGTTCCGCTTCGGTGGGTCTTGCTTCGCCCAATAGTCCCACAGGCAACCCAAGTCCTCCGGGGAATAGATCACGGTCGTACGGCAACCGAAGTCCACGCCGAAGAGTCGCACGCCATCGGGGTGCAACAGGTGCTCGCTGCGATAGACCGGATGATCGGGCGTGAGCGGCTTCAGTTCGCCTTCTCCCGGCGGCAGGATTTGAGTCAGTACCTCCCGCAGCCCGGCTTCAAATTCCGTCGATTGGCAGGTGGGCATGGCGAAAATGAACCCTCCTTCTTGAAGGTACTCCTTCAACAGCTTGAGTTCTTCCGGTGCAAACTGTGGTCGGTCCTTGCCAGTGATGAACAGGACGGGAGCTTGTAGTAGCGAGTTGACTCCGTCGGACTTCACGGCCCGTGCGAGATCGACTTCCTGCGACGTGAGCAGCTTCGGCCACTTGGGGCGCCCGCTGATGTGTTCGGTCAGATTGCGGATGTCGCGGCGATGACGATTCCAATCGTCGCCGACGACTTCGAGCGGACGCAACGGGTCGCGCGGCCCGTACTTCAATTTGTTGACGAGAACCGGCGCGAGGCCCTTTGACAGGAAGAGCAACGCGTAACTGGTGGCGACCACCGGACTGGTCTCACCGTGCCCCGCGCCGTCCCAACGTCCGATGGCTCCGTTCTGCATCTTGACCAAGTAGGACGCCCCTTCCCGATACCAATCGTGCTCGCCGAAGAACCGCTGGCCGCTAAGTCGTCCGGCGCGCTCGATGCCGTAGAGGTAGTACAAGACATTGCCGAATTGACTCCCGGCGTTGTTGCC
>JAYVOX010000816.1:0-3062 GCA_043757695.1 Schlesneria sp. | reverse complement strand
AGTAAGGCCAACCGCGCGTCGGCCTGTTCGAGTTTGATGCCCCCCGGAAGCACAAGATTCTTCACGCCGAGCGACTGATCGTAGTTCATGCCGTTCGGACCACCGGCGACTCGATTACCGTCGCCGACCACCAGCGGAGCGTACTTCGGACCGAGGAAGCCGGGACCATACGCTCCGGGGCTGAACTGCGTGTACGGCGCAACGGCCACGAAATTGGGCAGCTCCGAGTTCTCCTGCCCCAGCTCCTTGCTGAACAGCGATCCCATCGTCGGATAGTCGATCGGCCCGGTCGGCAGGTTGCCCGTCCTCATCAAGTAAGTGCCGCGCGTGTGATCCCCCTCCTTGGTACTCATCGAGCGAATCGGCACGCAGTGCTCCATCAGCTTCGCCAGCTTGGGCAGGTGCTCGCAGACTTGAATGCCCGGCACCGACGAATCGATCGGCTTGAACTGCCCACCGTTCTCATGACCCGGCTTCATGTCGAACGTGTCGGTCTGAGGCGGTCCACCCGTCATCCACAGCAGGATCACTGACTTCTTTCGCCCGGGCGACTTGAGCGCCTCATTCGCGAAGGCCGGAAGCCAACGGGACATCGACGCGCCAAAGGCTCCGCACGCGGAGAGTTTTAGTAGGTCACGGCGGGAGAGAGAGCATGTATCTCGTGTCATGATTCGTCTCACAAATTGGTTTCGATGCTGCAAACCTAGGGAAATCGCGGGGAGTAACAAATGAGTGATGCCAGTGCTGTTTTCTGCATCCGTGCCCCGGCCCTGCCATCCGTGCGATCAAATTCTGAAGAGTGAATCGCACGGATGGCAGGGCCGGGGCACGGATGACTGGAGGCCGTGCAACTCAGAATCGGGTTACTGGCGCGAGACGCGCCAAGCGGGAACAAGTCTGAGGGTCAGTGGTTGAACAAGAACTCGGAACTGTTGAGCAGTGCCCAGAAGATGTCGGCCAGTGCGGCCTTTTGGATTTGGGTTGGCCCGCCTGTCTCGACGTATTTCGTCAGGCGCTCCAACTCCTCGGTGCGGGGCTTGCGGGTGAGAGCGGCCAGGTAGAGCGTCTCGATCTTGGTGGAGTCTTTCATCAACGGGAACTCGGTCACGGCGGCGAGGGTCGCGCTGTTGTCGAGGTTTGTGGCTGTGGACGTGAACTGGCCGTTCATCAGGGCGAGGGCTTGCAGGATGCTGGTCTGGCGTTCGGTGTTGGAGTTGTTGTCCGGTGAAAAGAGTTCGAGGAACTCGGCACGCGGGCCGGACTGGTTGAACGCGAAGATGTTCTGCTGCTGAGTCGGCTCGAAGAAGCCGACCGCCACCGCGAGGCTGTCGAAGAGTTGCTCGCCCGTCAGCCCCTGCACGGTCATTCGCGCGAACTGCTGCGGCTGGTCCTGCGAGTCGTGCGTCTTGCGGCTGGTCAGTTGATACGCCTTCGTCGAGGTGATGGCTCGGATCAGGTACTTGAGGTCGAAGTCATGATCCGCGAAATCGGCGGCGAGTTCGTCGAGCAGTTCGGGATGGCTGGGCTTGTTCGTGGCGGTGAAGTCATCGACGGGATCGACGATGCCGACGCCGAAGAAGTGGCCCCACAAGCGGTTCACGGTGGCTCGGGCGAAGAATGGATTCTTCTTCGCCGTGATCCAATCGGCCAGTTCGCGCCGCGAGCTGACGCGCGTTCGCCACTGAGGTGACGTGCCGTCGAGCAGCGTGGCCTGTACGACCTGATCGACCGTGGCGTCGGGGATCGTCAGCTCGCGCCGATCGAAGACCTCCTTCACGCGGCCGACGAATTCCTCGTTGCGATCAACTCGTTCGATCCCGGCGAAGAAGGCGGCGTAGCCCCAGAACTGCTGCCGCTTCCAGGTGTCAGTCGGGTGATCGTGACACTGCGCACACTCGATCCGCAGACCGAGGAACATCCGCGAGGTGGCCGCAGCGAGATTCTCGGGTTTGATCTGCTTGGCCTGAAAGAACGGCAGCGGCGAGACATTGCCCGCCCCGTCAAACGGCGAGTTCATCGCGCGGCCGGTGTCGAGCGGCACGGTGAGCAACTCTTTCACGAGGGCATCGTATTTCGTGTTCTTCGCCAGATGCTGCCGCAACCACGCCTCAAACCCCGGCAGTTGAGCACGGGCCTGCAAGTCGGTGTTCCCCTCGGGCATCATCACCCGCCGCCAGAAGCGGCTGAAGTTCGTCAGGTACTGCGGTCCGTCAAGCAACCGGTTGACGAGTTTTTCCCTTTTGTTCGGCGACTCGTCGCGCAAGAACCGCCGCGCCTCCGACACCGGCGGGATCGTCCCGCCGATGTGCAGCGACACGCGCCGCAGGAACTCGGCGTCGTCGGATCGTTCGGCCAAAGTCACCCCATCCGATTTGCAGCGAATCTCCAGATGCCGGTCAATCCGCGCGGCAAGGTCTCGCGCGTCATCGGCCTTTGCCAGAGAAGCCAGCAAGAATCCAGTGGCCACCCAACCAACCAAAAGGACTAGCCCGACGCGCAAGCGAGGGCGAACCGTTCGATGGACGCGAAGCCCTCGCTCGCGCATTGGGTTCATGTTGAGAGGCTGCATGAAATGGAACCTCTGGCGAGACCGAAGCAACCGAGACATGACAGGCCCTCGTGCAGGGAACGGACGACACGCGCACCATTACAGGCGGTTTGTCTGAGGAGTCAAGCCGCCGTTGGCAGAATGTTCGTGCTGATCACAGCGACGATCACGACCGGGTTGGAAAACATTTCTTGCCGCTCGCAGTGAACCGCGCAGCATCGTTTGGCTCACTACGGCAAGTAGGGCTGGCTAAGGATTCGCACATCAATCAGTGGCAGTCGTAGCCGAACTCGTGAGAGTTTGGACTGAAGTCTCACGACTTCAGCTACGCCAGTGATTCCTGCCTGAGTCCTAATACGACAAGGTGCGCTCTCGTACTCACTCAACGGTCACGGGGTTGCCGCCTGCTGTTCGTCGCGCATCGGTGCTGTCAGGACGGTGCGGAAGCCGCAGTGGAACGTCCCGGAGAGGACATCGCCCTTCATGCGGGCGGAGACGCGGTAGCCGGTGCAGT
>JAYVOX010000815.1:0-3068 GCA_043757695.1 Schlesneria sp. | reverse complement strand
CCGGCCCCGTGTTCGAGAACTTCACGTCCTTCGCATCGGCTACCTTCAGGAACTGACCGTTCGCGTTGTAGAGCAGCACCGAGAGCTGCTGCTTCTGCGCGGGCTTCAGCAGCGACTCGACCGGCACGACGAGCGCCGTGGCGGGCTTTTGATCTTGCTCCACTGGCGTTTCCGCAGCCATCGCAGGGATCGGGTCGGCCGAAGGCTTTTGATCCTTGAGGCCGATGCAGTACATCATCGTCTCACACGCGAGGTAGATCCGTCCGTGCGAGATGATCGGCGAAGCATTCACGTCGCCGTGTTCGAGTCTCAGTTGATGAATCTTCTTCAGCCCCTTGGCTTCGTCCGGCGTGAAGATGAACCAGCGACCGTTGCCATCAACGACGTAAATCTTCCCGTCGGCATAGACCGGGCTACCACGTCCCATTGTGCCGATCTTCTGCTTGCCGATCGTGGCTCCCGTTTTGAGATCGTTCACAAAGAAGATGCCGCCGTCATCGACCGAGTAGACGCGATCACCGATCACCAGCGGCCCGGTCTTACCGATGAACAGTTCCTTCGTTCGCCAGACTTCCCCCGACTTGGTGATGTTCCCCGACTTCGTGGCATCGAGCGCAAACAGGGCACCCATCGCGGTGTCGTCCAAGTTTTCTTCGCTATGTCCGCAGAGCACCTTGTCGCCGACAAACGTGATCCCGGTGTTGATGCCGCGCAGTGAAACATCGTAGTTCCAGATCAACTTTCCCGTGCGAGGCTGAAAGCTGTAGACGCTGCCATCTCCGCTGCCAACCACAAACTGAGTCTGCCCGTTGATCGTCGCGATCGCGGGGGCGCTGTACGTCGTGTCTTCGGGCAGCGGGCGAGTCCCCTGGAACCAGACCGTCTGACCGTTGCGTTTGTCGAGGGCGATGACGCGATACGTGGGCCGTGCCATCTCACCCCAACCGATGATCACGCCGCTGACGATGACCAAGTTCTCGTGAAGGATCGGGAAGTTGGTTCGTCCGCCGTAGGTACTCAGCAGACCAAACTCTTCGTTCATCGCGTGCGACCAGATCGTCTTGCCGGTCTCACCGTCGAGGCACTGAAAATAGCCGCAGACGCCGAGGGCGAAGACGTGCCCGGTCGCGGGATCGCCCACCACGCTCGACCACCCGACGCGCGTGTCGGGGACATCCGACGTGAAGACGTTGAAGACGTTCTCCCACTTCTTCTCGCCCGTCGCCGCATCAACGCAGATGACTTTCTCGGCCTCTTCCTTCGTCCCCGGATTGTGGCGAACGATCGTGTAGAGCTTGCCGTTCATGACGATCGGGGTGGAGCGCGTCCCCAGCTCGGCACTCTTCCAGACCACGTTCTCGCCGTCGGGTGACCACGTTTCGGGCAGGCCCTTCTCGCGCGAGATGCCGTTCATCTCGGGACCGCGCCAATAGGGCCAGTCGAGCGGATCAGCGGCCTTCTTGTCTTGAGCAACGACCACGGAAGAAACGGTCAGGAACAGACCGAACAGAGAGGCCAACCACGGTCGCGACGGCATCGTGAATATCCTATGAGCAGACTCGAAAGGTGAACGGCGGGCAGTATTGGCAGGTGACAAAATGTCTGGCAGGACGATAACCAAAGCATATCAGCCGGGCAAGGAGCGACGTGGGCCTGTAGACTCCGCCAGCCATGCCACGCTCTGCCTACATTCACGTTCCATTCTGTGCCCATCGCTGCGGTTATTGCGACTTCACGCTCATCGCGGGGCGAGACGATTTGATTGGCGATTACCTGCGGGCGCTGGCGTATGAGATGGCTCGGTCACCCGAGTGCCCTGATTCCGAACGCACAGGCGAGCCGGGTGCCGTAAGGCCCCGGATTCCCTCGGTCAAAGAACCCGGGGCCTTACGGCACCCGGCTCGCCAAGAATCACTTTCCACGACGGACGAACTCGACACGCTGTTCTTCGGTGGGGGCACACCGACGCATCCGTCGTGCGATCAGCTTCGTGAGTTGTTTCGGATCGTCTTCCAGCGGTTCACGCTCGCGCCGGGGGCTGAAGTCAGCGTCGAGGCCAATCCGCTCGATCTGTCCGACGAGAAGATTGGCGTGCTGGCAGACGCCGGAGTGAACCGCATCAGTCTCGGCGTGCAATCGTTCTCGCCCGACTCGTTGAAGCTGCTCGAACGAAATCATTCACCGAGCGACATCGCGGACGTGATCACTCGGTTGCGACGGCGGTTCAATAACGTGTCGCTCGATCTGATCTTCGGCGTGCCGGGACAGTCCCTCGAAGTTTGGCGAGCCACACTGCGACGAGCGATCTCACTCGGGCCGACGCATGTCTCGACGTATGGCCTCACGTGGGAGCAGGGGACCGCGTTCTGGTCGCGGCGAGCACGCGGCGAGATGCAGACGATCGACGAGGAACTCGAACGCGATCAGTACGCACTGGCGATGGACGAACTGACGACCGCCGGGTTCGAGCACTACGAAATCTCCAACTTCGCCCGACCGGGATTTCGCTGCCGCCACAATGAAGTCTATTGGGCGGGCGACGAATACTGGGCCTTCGGGCCGGGAGCCGCGCGCTACATCAACGGTCGGCGCGAGACCAATGTTCGCAGCGTTCTTGGCTGGCTCAAAAAACTCGAACAGGGCGAGACGTGCGTCGCCGATGCCGAAGAACTCGCACCGGCTCACCGCGCGCGAGAACTCTTGTTCATCGGCCTCCGCCGCACGAACGGTATCTCTCGCGAGGACTTCGCGCTGCGCACGGGCTTCCGTTTAGATGACATCGCCGCTGAGGCCATTCGTGCCAACACCGCGCGCGGCTGGTTGGCAGACGATGGCCGATCCATCCGACTCACCTCCGAAGGTCGCTTCGTCGCTGATCGAGTCGTCGCCGAATTCTTGTGAGCGAACCCTTCGCTCTCTCACAGCTCGCGCCTATCATGCCGCCGCGTTATACCGCACGCGACCAAACCTGAGACTTTGGCGAGCCGCCTGCCGTAAGGCTGCGGGTTCTTGATCGTTGCAGAAACCCGTGGCCTTACGGCACACGGCTCGCCTAAAACATCTCACTC
>JAYVOX010000814.1:0-3074 GCA_043757695.1 Schlesneria sp. | reverse complement strand
TCCGGAAAGTCGAAGGCCATACCTTCCGTAGGGTGGGCACTGCCCACCATCAACGACCGATTGTGGTGGGCAGTGCCCACCCTACGGGTATCCGGACTCTATTGCTCCACACAGCGTCTAGCCCAAGCGGCGGCTCCCATCGCACCGGCGTCGTCACCGAGCTTGGCCACTTTCAATTCGTAGGTCTTTTGGAACGAAGGCATGATGTTTTTGATGATCGCCTTGCCGACCTCATCCAAGTACAGCTTGGGGAGCGCTTCGACGAGACCGCCACCGAGGACAATGACATCGGGGAGCAACAGGTTCACCGCACCGGCGATCGCGGTTCCGAGATGCCTCGCTCCGTCGCGCACGATCTGCTCGACAACCTCGTCTCCTTTTTCAATCGCTTCTTTGATCGTGCCACTGCGAATGTTGGCGAGGTCCGTTCCGGCGATACGCAGGATGTTGGGGGCCTGACCGCGATAGGCCGCCTTCGCGATCTCAGCCGACATCGCCAAACGGCTGGCCACGGTTTCGAGACAGCCACGCCGTCCGCAGCCGCACAAGGGTCCATCGGGAACCATCAGCACATGGCCGATCTCCAGGCAACTCGACCGCTTCCCGCGATAGATGCTGTCGTTGTAGACCAACCCGCCGCCGATCCCCGTGCCGGGAAAGACTCCGAGTACCGTTCGCGCCCCGACAGCCGCCCCGAAGCGGTACTCACCGTACACACCCGCATCGACATCGTTGCTGAGGAAGGTGGGGCAGCCGAACTCTTTTTCGAGCAGCTTCTTCAGCGGCACGTTCTTCCAACCGAGGTTGGGGAGTTCGAGGATCAGGCCCTCATCGAGATCGAGCGGGCCGGGGCAACCGATACCGATTCCACCCAGGCGGTCCTTGGAAACTTGGGCTTCTTCCAGCAGTTTGTTGATGGTGGACCGGATCCGTTCGAGACCCAGTTCGACACCGTCGGCCCCGCGTGTTTTCTTCTTGCGGCGTGTGATCGCTTCAAACTTGCGATCGAACAACACGGCACTCATTTTCGTCCCGCCGAGATCGAAGCCGACCCAGACTTTGCCCTCAATCACGGGTGGCCTTGGGGAAACGGCCTCCGTTACGGGCACAGTGAGGGGAACGTCACTTACGGGCAAAATGGCATCGGGGAGAGGCGGTTCAATGATCAAGACGTATCCGTTTCACAAGCGAGTTTCATCGGCAACGATCCATCGAGCGGGGCAGAGAATAACACAAACTTTCTGGCGGAGAACCTCACCCGCGCGGGCACGCTACGAGAGCAGTCAAGCGGGATGGTAGAAAAATTAGGGGTAGTCAAAAGGGAGGACGTTTTCGGTAGCCGCTGGAGCGTGTTTCTGGCGCAAGCCTTCTCTTGCCTGTCGTCTTCATTTTTTCTACCCCCCATTTTTCTACCGTCCCTCCGCTCCTGCTGCCTTCCACCCCGCGCTTCATCTTGACCGGTTTTCGGTCCACAGATACCGTCCCGCCGCTTTGAAGGCTGCGGGGTGAGCTGTGTCTCTCACTGAAGCGGCCACAATTTTTCTCGGCAGCTTGGCATCGCTGCTGTCTGCCCGTCCTCTTTCACGATCGCGGACTCGTCGCCGTGGCCGGTTTTCACACACACATCGCCGTCAGTACTGCCGTGGGCGTGGGCTATGCCATGTGGGGCAGTGCGCAGTACGAGCTGCAACTTTCGACGTGTGCGCTGGCGGGAGGACTCTGTTCCATCGCCGGGATCATGCCAGACCTCGATAGCGACAGCGGCATCCCCGCGCGCGAGACCATCTCGCTTGCAGCGGCGCTCGTCCCGATGCTCCTCTTCCAGCGGTTTCAAGCGCAGGGGTTGAGTGTCGAACACATGGCCTTGTTTGGCGCGCCGATCTATCTGGTGATCCGCTTTGGATTGGGATCGGTCCTCAAGTCGGTGTCGGTGCATCGCGGGATGTTTCACAGCATCCCGGCGGCCATCATCGCCGGGTTGGTTGGCTACTTGATCTGCGACTCGGGCGTGAGTCTCGTCCGGTATTACAAAGCGTTCGCGGTCACGCTCGGTTACATGACGCATCTGCTCTTGGATGAGATTTGGAGCTTGGAGTTCGGGGCCGGAGCTCCGCGCGTCAAAAAGTCGTTCGGGACGGCACTCAAGCTGTTCGGGGATGATCCCGGCGCGACAATGAGCACCTATTGCTTGCTCGGTCTGCTCACGCTCTTCGCCGTCAACGATCAATCGAACCCGCACTTAACTCCGCCATTGCCGTTTGCTAAACGAACGCCAACTCGCGCTCCTGCGGTCTCGCGAGTCCCCACAGCTTCGCAGCCAACGACCACTGCGCCGCGAATTCCGTATGACGCCAATCGGCCAGCTCGACAAAGTCCGGCTGACGGGCGACGCGATGCGGTGCCACTCGAACCGACTACTTCGCGCGGCCCTTCACGCTGGGAGGACGATGACCGCCAGCCGTCCGATCCTTGGAATCGACCTCGCGACCGCCGGTATGCTCCCGATCATCGTGATGGAGAAAAACCGATTGAGGCTCGCCCCAGCGCGGTCTCGCGGTACGGAACCAATCGCGAACGAGCCGATCGCGAGAACACGCCGCGCGACGCCACGACTCAGCAACAGGCACCGTTCGACGAATACGAACAACGGCCGCGAGCCGCTCGCAGAACGAGACTGGATGACGATTGGCGATGATGTGAGTCGAGTAGGCGGTAGGCTGGGTCGAGTGGACATCTGCGACTTTCGGTGGGCCTCGATGACTCGACCCACCCTACGTTTAGAGAAGCCGACGTTAGAGACGACGATGACTTGGGTTTGAATCGAGACGGAACGACCGCAGCGACGAAGGAATCGACGATGACAATTTATGACGGCGTGATGGGCTTGATCGTGCTGTACACGGTTGTGACGGGCTTCTGGCGCGGGGCTGCCTGGCAGATCGCCCCGATTGTCTCGCTGGTCGCCGGCTATATGGTCGCGATGCCGATGTCGGTCACGGCGGCGCACTACTTCGGGCAGCCGCCGCTCAATCGTTTGTTCGCACTCGTCACGATCTACATCCTCGTGTCGCTGA
>JAYVOX010000813.1:0-11453 GCA_043757695.1 Schlesneria sp. | reverse complement strand
CACGGGAACGATTAGCGCGAGGAGTTTGATCCCGAGCCGAAAGTTCTCGACAGGAGATCGCCTTGGGCACGCAGGTTACTCATCGTTCTTTCGAGTGACGCGAACTGACTGAGCAATGCGGTTCGTTGGTCGCTCATAGCGACCGTCTCTTTGGTCGTCTGATGTTGAGCTTCGGTAATGCTTGCTTGAAAGCGGTCGTCGATTTTTTGAATGCTTCCGGCGACGGGATCGAGCAGGGTCTGCAAGACAGCGTCGAGTCGCGACGCCATGCCGCGCGTGATTGACATCGTGCCATCCACGCCCGACTGAACTTGAGTCGAGGTGAGTGCAACGACCATCGCCAAGCCGGAGGTGTTCGCGTTGGAAGCATCGCCGGTCAGAATTTGTCCCGAGCCAGTCGCCGCTTCGACGACGTTGTTCACGAGGAACGTACCGGCGACATCCAACCCGCGATCGGTCTCTGTCCCCGCAAAGCCGAGCGACGCGAGGGCCGTTCCGGAAACGACGGTCGCTTCCGAGACCGCTCCGTAACGGTTCGACGTAATGCTGAGCCTTTGGCTGGCGAGAGAGACCGAAACCTCTTTGCCCTTCGAGGCGAGGCTCCCGTTGATTTGAGACTCGACCTGCCGAGCGAGGTCAACTTGCGAGTACGTCCCCGAGGCGAGTGTGATCGTGCTGCTGGTCGCATCGTCGATCCGCACCACGAGCGTGTTGTTGCTGCCGTCGATCACAGTACTTGATGCGACCGTGTTCGTGCCGGTGACCTTGGCTTGCTCGGCCGCCTGCGTGATATCGACGCCGTAGGGAGTCGATCCCGACTCTTTGGTCAGCTTCGTTCCGGTGGCAAACGTAATCCCCGACGAACTCGATGTCCCCGCCAACGCGAACAACTTCTTGAGTTCCGGGAAGCCGACGCCCGCGACGTTGCCGTTCAGCACGTCATTCAGTTTTGTCTCATTGATTTCGAGCTTTCCCTTGCCGTCGCTGGTAATGCCGATCGCACCCAGTCGGTTGATCGTCGCAGGAAGATTGCCCGAGACCGACAGGACGCTCCGTTCAATCTGTGTGCGGAGGTCCGTGACCGAACGATTGCCATTCAGTGCGGCGGCAGTGCCGGTCGCCACGTTGAACTTCGTTTGCTTGTCGATGAAGTCGATGAAGTCGTTGTAGTCAGTCACGAAGTCCTTCACATCTTTGCGAGCCGCCTCCACGTCATTGGCGACCGTGATCTTGATCTCTTTCGCAGGATCAGCCGACAGCAGGTTGAGGGAGACACCCGGCACGAGATCATTCACGACGTTGGTCGAGCTTTGCACAACGATCGCGCCGGAACCGGTTCCCAACTGGACTTGAGCGTTTGTGGCCGCTTGCACGGTCGGCACGAACCCATCGATGGAGAACTGGTCACCTGCAACGAGTGACCCCGCGCCGAATTGAACTTGGACTCCGCTCGCGGCGGACTTGTTCACTCCGACATCGGCCTGATCGACAGTGATCGTGCCGGTCAACGAACCGCTTTGATTCGAGTAAGAAATCTGAATGCCATCGTCCGTTCCCACCGTGCCGCCCGTCACGACGGTGAAATTGAACGTGTCGTTGGATGTGCCAGTGAAGCCTCCCGCGCCGGAGTTGGAAGTCAGACTCGATGTCCCTTGGATGACAGAGCCGGTGACAGCGGCACCGATTTGTGAACTGCCAAAGTTGGGCTTCACAGCCGCGCCGTTATCGGCGGCCAAGGAGTTGGTGATCGTGATCGCGTTCGCACTCCCCGAATCTTTGGCAGACAGCAGGAGGCGGTAAGGCTGCGTGCGCGAGTCCGAGCCGTCGCTGATGACCGACGCGCTGACACCGATGTCGGCGTTGGTGATCGCCTTCGCCAAGCCGCGCACGGTGTTGTTGGTCGAGTCGATCGTGATCGTGGCCGTCTTGGTTCCGGACTGAATCTGGAACGTCCCCTGAGTGATCTCGGAAGTCGGATCGTCAAAGCCTTGCGAAGCAACTTGATGTTTCTGAGCGAGACTGAGGACGCGCAGGCTGGTCGTTCCGGCCGCCGCACTGCTGCCAGCAGCGGCGGTCACCAGGGTGGCTTCACTGGACGAGACCGTCTTGCGATCGAAGATACTCCCCTGCGGACGCCCCAGTTTGGCCGTCTGCGTTTGGAGAGTTTGGATGCGTGTCTCGATCCCCTGCAAGGCGGTCTGACGGCTGGTCTCAACCCGTTCTCGCGACTGGAGCGTGTCGATCCGCTTCTGGCTGAAACGGACGAGATCGGTGATCAACTGATCGGTGTTCAGGCCCGAAGCCAGCCCATTGAAAGTGATGGCCATGACGATTGCCCTGGTGAGTGGTCTCTACTGAGACGCGACAAAGGGAGCGCTGCGGATGCAGGCTCCCTTTGAGTGTGGACGCGGGGTTTACATTGCGACTTGGCCCATGAAAAGCTGACTGTTCCATTCTTCGTCGGCGAGTGGAACTGTTTCCTGCGGGCGATGTCGGGCCTGAACGCGAGCGGCGTGTGTGAGACGCCGCCCCATTCAATTCGCCTGCGATCAACCACGCAGCAATTGGACGATCGACTGGCTGCTCTGATTGGCCATGCCGAGCACAGTCTGAGCGGCCTGTTGACGGATTTGTTCGCTGGTGTAGGTCGAGATTTCTTTCTGGTAGTCCGTATCACGCAGAATCGATTCCGCGTTCTTGAGGTTGTCCAACTGCGAGGCGTTGTTGTTCTTGGTGGAGTTCAACGTTCCCGATTGGAACGCACCGAGATCGCCGCGTGCGGTCGTGATTGTGCTGATGGCAGTGTCGATGTTTTGGATTGAAGTGGATGCTCCAGCGGCCGTCGTGACATCGATTGCATTCACACCGAGCGCTGTCGAGTCCTTGTCGCCGATCGTCAGGGTCGCGGTTTCACCGGAGAATCCTCCAATCTGGAACTGAGCGGCATTGATGTTCCCGTCCAACAGAGTCTTTGTTCCAAACTTCGTCGTGTCCGAAATTCGAGTAATGCTGGTTGTTAGCGCATTCATTTCTGATTGGTTGGCAGCCAACGAAGCCGCGTCTTGGGTCGCCGCGTTGGCGGAATTGACGGCGATGTCGCGCATCTTCAGCAGAATGCTGCCGATTTCACTGAGGCCCGATTCGGCCGTCTGGACCATTGTCGTGCCGCGTTCGATGTTCTCGATCGCTTTTGTCAATCCCGAGATTTGCGACTTCTGCAACTCCGAGGTCACCAGTCCTGCTGGATCGTCGCTGGCGCGATTAATCTTGAGTCCCGTCGACAATCGTTCGAGAGAAGTGTTCATGCGGGATTGGCTCTTGGACAAGTTCATCTGGGCCGTGAGCGATGTCGTGTTCGTGTTGACTGAGAGTGCCATGCGAATTCCCCTTCTTCTGTGTTTTGTAGCGGTTACCGTGAGACCATAGCCGGGTGAAGTTGCCGGCTGGATGGCACCTCAAACGTTCCCTGACCGTGAAGAGATATCGAAGCGGTTCGCGAAGACTTGCAAAACTTCTGTCAGAAAAGTTGACCGATGCGAAAATCTCTCTGAAGTTTCGCTCGTGCGGTGTGCCGCCTCCCCGCAGAGTCACGCGCGATCCGCAGGACTCAAATAACTGCTGCAAGCAGCAGAAGTGGTGCGAGCGGATTGGCATCGCACGTAAAAAAGAACGCACGCCTGCGAAGTGGTTCACTCGCACAATGACTCGTCGCATAAGGACCGGCACCAACAACTGGCGTCATTGGCTTTCATCCGTGCTCCGGCCCTGCCATCCGTGCGATTGATCTCTTTCAGTTCAGGTGATCGCACGGATGGCAGGGCCGGAGCACGGATGAAGAACAAGAGACGGCATCCGGATCCGCTCGATCAAGAGAGCGATCCCGCCAGTTGTTGACGCGCCGGTCCTCAGTGAGGACGTGAACGGGTATCGCAGGTGCGATTGCATCCGATCGAAGCCAGCGCAACCAAGTGCTAGACTCGCGCCGGAGAATTCGTCGAGCCTCACTTAGACGCGTTGATTCGATCGACTTGCTCAGCCCAATTGAGGCCAATCAGTCGCAGCACGCCCTTCTCTGCGGTGAGCCGGACCTTCAATGAGTCGCCGCCCGGGTGCATGGTGAGACGCAGTCCATCGCCCCAATTCAGAGCGGGAGGTTCTGCCGCAACGGCACCGGGAGCGGCGGCGTCTGAAGGTGGTGTTGGTGTCCCCACCGCAAACCGACCGTTGAGCAACGACTTGGACGGCCCCTCGTTCGGGGCGTCTTCCACAGCATCGATGGCCTGCTGCAAATGCCCTGGCAAGGTCTCGGGATTGCCGATCGCCAGCCAGACCGTCTTTGCTCCCTGACCGATCAGCACCTCGACCTCGGGGCCAACCAACTGCCCGAGCAACTCCGGAAGTTCCTTCGGGACCACGCTGTGAATGACAACACCGCGATGAATGTCTGCATTGTCGCGGACCGAGCTGAAGTATCCCGACTTCTCCAAGCGAACGATCAACCGGGGAATGGCTGCGTTCAGTGCGGCCGCTTCCGGTCCATATAGCCCGGCAATTACCGTCGATTTTCCCCACCCTTGCCCGACGACTTGAACCCCCGCGTTGATCCGCGCCCCCTTTAGAGGTTCATCGAGCAGTTGATCGACAACATCCTTTCCCAACGCATTGAGCGGCCAATTGATGGCCAAGCTCGCGCTCGCTTTCGGATTGATGAGCGCCGTGAACTCGCTACGCAGCAACACGAGCTTGTTCCAGTTGTGGGCCAACTCGCTTCCCGGTTCACTCTGCACGTTGAGTTCGAGACTCAGTTGATGGCTTTCCGGATCGAGTCGTCCGCCGAGCGTGATCGTTCGCAAATCGAGGATTAAGCGAGTCAGCAGTTTGAGCAGTGAACCACCGACAGCGCGGCGCAGCGCGGCCGAATCCTGTGGTTCATCGTCTTGAGGCTGCAACCACGGTTCGACCTGGTTTTTGATCTCGTCGATCCAAAGCTCTTTCGAGGCGCGCGGGATTTGTCGCAAATCGACATGCAGCACCACGTCGTACTTGTCGCGCAACGGCTTCGTGAGTTGATCGGGCGTCTGCCGCAAGGCCCGCATCGCCTCAATCTCTTCACCCAACAGCGCGTATCCCGACCGAAGCAACACGTGGTACGGACTACCGGGACGCTCGATCTCGTAACGATCCGGAGCGACTTGATGAAAGCCGACCACGTCGAAGGTCGCGGTCTTCATGAGTTCGTCGATTTGACCGATCGGCAAAAAGATCGTGGCGGGCGGTTCCTCATCGTTCCAAGTCCACATCAAACCGAGCGGACGCTTACGGTCGATGCCGGCGAATGCCTGGTAATCCTTGAGCCGATCCTCCATCGAGTCTGCCAAGTCGAGGCGATCCGCCGACTCAAAAATCAGATCGCACGCGGCCATCGCGCGGCTGAGACTCGACACCCAAAATGAGGCCCAAGGGTGAGTGGCCGCTTCGAACTCTTTGGCGACCAGTCCATCAGCCGCAGCGCAGTTCGTGGCTCGCCCAGAAACCACACTCATGGCCGTGAACAGCAACACGCAGATCATCCAACGAAATCGGACGAGCAACATTGTCCGACCTCCGGGAAACAGAAACCCCGGCACGCGCTGGCCGGGGTTCCCTGTTTGTCGTGAAGAAAAAGAGACTCACAATGCTTTAGGGAACACTGGTCAGCATCGTGGTTCCGATCGCGCTGGAAGTCGTCACGAGCGAATCGATGCCTAGTCCACCATTCACGATTAGAGTTGCCACGTTACTGTAGGTGATGGCCACTCTGTCCGCTCCACTCCCCAAGTTCAGATCAGTCGTGGAGGAATTCACACCAATGATAGAGAACGTGTCGTCACCACCTGCCATCACGGCGGCAATCGTGAGCTGGTCCGTCGACAAAAATGGGATCGGAGTAAAAGTCGTCAAATTATTGATCTTCGTTCCATTCGAGCCTTCCACCGCAATTTTACCGTCCTTGTAAGTGACCGTGACCGTATTGCCCACGTCGTCGCCAGTCAGGGTGAGTTTCTTGGTGGGTGCTGAATAGGTCACGACCACATTCGAGCTAGTCGTTGGCGGCGGTGCTGGACGTTCTGTGTAGCTGCCTGTGACGATGTAGGAACCGAGACTGCCGTAGTCGGAATAGCCGGTGCCCAATACGGTCCCAGCACCAACACCGTCGATCTTCACGAAGTAGGTACCTGCGCCGACGGTCTGACTAATGGATGCGACGACATCCGTGACGGGGTTACTGCTCACCACGAGTGTCCCGACCGAGTTGTAGACATCTATTTGAATGTCCAGCATCGTATTTATAGAACGACCAGCGGCGCTCAAGTTCAGCGTCCCACCTTTGGTGACGATCTTGAACCAGTCCGAGTCGGTCGTCTTTTCAATCATGCCCAGTTGATTGATGTTGAACACACCGGACACACTCGTTCCGGCAATTGCCACTGCTGCGGCCTGAGTATCTGCGAAGTCATCGATTCGGTAGCCAAATCCATTCGGCGAACCAAACCCGTTGGATGTCGGGCTGGTGATGATCGCGAGATCGTCTTCTGGGTTGTTGGCAGAGGCGTATTCTCCTTTGCTCCACTGAACCAAGTTCTCATAGTAACCGACCCCCATGTGCGGTGCCCAACCGGTCGGGCCGAAGCCGTGGCCTTGATAATACTCTTCCTTGGGAGACAGGCGGCCATCGTGCCTTAGGCCCAGTGTGTGTCCGACTTCGTGAACAGCTGCGTCCGCGAGGACTTTGGAGTCAGCGTAGGTGCGCGTCGAGTAGACGAACGCTGGCGTATCCGTATCGAAGTTGAAGCTGCCCAGATAAGCGACTCCACCGGCTCCGGGGGCGGGATCGGGGTTCGATTGACCGAAGACGACTCGAATCCCCCATTGTGTGTCGGTCATGCCGGATTTAATCAACCGATCTAATGTCGGAGTCTCCGTCGTGACATCGACATCAAACGGCGAATAGCACTCGGCAATACGCTCCCATATTTCCTGTATCTCGGTGAGTTCCGCATTTGAAAACGACGGGCTGCCATCAAGAGTGAATGGGACCGTTGTAATCAACGGAACATCCGGCTCCGGGTCCGTATTCCATCTTGTACCCGCAGTCAGGTGTCCGTCGAAGTCGAGGAAGATGATCTTGGTCGCAGCTGGGCGGCTGTGCAGCAAAAATGTCTGAGCCAGCGGAGCCTGAGCCACCGTAGCCGCAGCCCTCAAAGTGGCTTGCGCGAATCGTTGAGGATCGACTCTCGGGATCGCACAGACATTCCCGGCACACACGCAGGCATCGGGCGAATGACCTGCGACTTGCTGGCACGCCAAGGAATGCGACGCGGACATCTTTGGAAAAAGCCCGCTGTTGATCCCGGTCGGACAAGCCGCCGAGAGCAAACAAGCCACAGAGAGGAACACTCCGGAATAGGCACTCCGGCGAGCGACCCTAGAACGAGAGAGAGTGAGGTTCGATCGTTCGAGTAGCGAATGGAGCAGATTGGTCACTTTGATTTTTCCTGAATAGGACAGACCTCTTGGACGTGAAGCCGAACGCGAGCGGCGATTCTCGCCGAACTGTACGTAATAATTCAACTGTGTTTACTGTAAGCCGAATTTTGACCATTTCAAATCGCCACGTTGCCAACGCCAAGAAATCGCTAATTCACCTTCATGTCATGTTCAACGGTCTTCGGCTTGAAGTAGAAAAGCATCACTTGGCTTGTCGGCGAACTCTGGTTCCGGACTGAAATACATGGGCCGAATTTTCAATTCGCCCAGTAAGGTTGAACTCACCACTCGGCTTGGGCGAGGGCTAACAAATGCGGCATCGGTTTCGATGAGGCAAAGTCTGCCGGCCAATCGCGATCTCAGTTGGCGGCCACTCTTGGTCAGTGGGTTCGAGTTAGAACAGTGACGGTTCTTCAAAAGTTGGCAGCTCGTGACCGATGCTGTTCTCGAAAAATTCCACGGTCGAGACTTCCGTTCGCTCACGAGGATTCATCGAGCGATCACTGTTTGCGACTTTTTCACAGGGAACTTCGGTCGTTGTCGGATTTCCTGTTTCGATCAGCTTGGCGGCCATCGCATCACTCTGGGCCAGAATCTCAATCTTCTGCTCCGCTGAATCGAGAATGACATAGCACGCGCGAAGCAGTCCTACGCCACGCTCAAACCTCGCCAGTGAGGATTCCAGTCCCAGCGAACCATCCTCCAAGTCCGTCACAATGGCTTGCAGTTCGACCAGAGAATCCTCAAATGATTCCGTTGATGCGGGAGATTCGGCGGCTTTGCGTTTGGCCACGACGGCGTTGCTCCTTGAAGTCACTCGTTTTGTGCGGGTATTGAGATTGAGACTGAAGATGACGGTCGCACGTTATGCGGACGCTCGGCGTGCTGCAAGGCAATTGGTGTCGGTTGTTCCGCTGTCTGGGTCGCGCTAGAATCCGTCCCGATCAGCCCGTCATGTCTCGTCGTTCATTCCCCCCGAAGCCGTCTTCGACAACCTCGCGAGAGTCCCCCCATGCTTCCCCGTCGAGAAGTTTTTCCACACGTCATTGAAATGAACTACCAAGCGCGGCAGCGGTTGGGTTGCTGTGTGTATCTCGTTCACGATGCCGGCGAGTGGCTGTTGATCGACATCGGCTTTGAAGACACGGCCGAAGAGATCATCGAGATGATCCGGCAGATGGACTTTGCCTTGGCGAACTGCAAATACCTCGTGGCGACTCATGCGGATGTCGATCACATTCAGGGGCTGAAGCGAGCGAAGGAACTCTTGCCGAACGCCGTGATTGTGGGACATCCCGAATGTCGCCGACTCTTGGCAGAAGGAGATCGCATCGTCACCTATGCTGAGATCGTGGCCCAAAAAATTTCGATTGATCTGCCGATCATCCACATCGAGCAGACCATCAACGAAGGAGACACGCTGAAGTTGGGGGGACTGTCACTGGATGTCTGGAACACCCCCGGACACACGGGTAGTCAACTGGCGTTTCGCCTCGGCGACTTGTTGTTCTCAGGCGACAATATTTTTCGTGACGGGTGCGTGGGGAACATTGACGCTCATCATGGTTCGGATCTCCCCGCATTCATTGAGTCGCTGGAACGTATTCGCGACAGCGACGTGAAGTGGTTGCTCCCCAGTCATGGCCCCATCTTTCGCAAGGACCGTGGCCAACTCCAGCAGACGATTGATCGGCTGACCCAGTATCAGCACATGGCCGACTTTGGAACGTGTGCTGTCGATTGGCCTCTACTGGATCAATGGGAGGAAGAGTTGGCGCGCGGCTTCGACCCGGACAAAGCCTAGTACGTCCGCCACGCTAAATAATCGGGTAGCTGCATTCGCCAGAGTGCGGGATTCCCACGTTCTGGCGAACATGGCTACCCCAAAATTAAGCGTAGACGAAGCACTAGCTCGCTACGCCAATGCGATCCGTCTCGATGCGAGGCCACGATCACGGCCGGAAGTGGATCGAGTCCAAATTCATTAAGCCGCCCGATTTATTGGGGTGGGTGAAGACGAAGAAGACATCGTGGCGACCTGTGGTCTCGGGGAGGTCAGCCGTTCGTTCGTAGAACTCTTCCCATTTGCCGTTCACTTCCACGGGCACAGTCGCGAGTAATTCACCATCGGGTTTGTCGAGACGGATTTCGATCGAACCGCCTGCTCCCGCTGAGGCGACCTTCAGCGTGATCCGCTTCACGCGATCCAGTGAGATGTGATTGATGCGGACGTGGTGCCCATGATTGATCGCGCCCACGAACTTGCCGCCGCTGGCCGATCCCGATCCCAACACCAGCGAGCCTTGGACTTCATCGGCGGTCTCGGCCTCGATGAGACGTTGGCGGAGATGCAGCGTGGCGGAGGCACTCAGCGGCGGGATGTCGCCGGCACCGCGATCCACGTAGTTGGCTTCCAAACGGTAATAGCCCGGCTTCGAGATTTCTTCTTTCGCGACAGGGACTTCACCGACAAAACCGGAGAAGACGCGCACCAGTCCCGCCGGTTCCAAGCTGTAGACCCAGCCCACCATCTCGCGTACTTCTTCAGGCGTATGTTGCGAATGCGGGATCATCGGAATCTTGCCCCATGCTCCGGTCGAACCCTTCAAGACGCGTTGCACCGAGGCATCAAAGGCGTCCGCTTTGCCTCGGTACTTCGTGGCGATCTCCAAGAGTGGCGGGCCGACTCGCTGCTGATCGACGGCGTGACAATTGAAGCAGTCACTGCGTTTCATCAGCCGCATCCCGGCCGGTCCCGTGTCGTCCGTTGTGGCATTCGCCGACGGGATCGCTCCCAGTGAGAAGGCCGCATTCAGCGAAGCTCTCTTCGACGAATCGGCATCAATCTCCTTCAAGCCCTGCGCGTCTACTGCGTCATCGTCGTTGGTCCCATCTTCAGCGTCGTTCACGTGCAGTTCGTAGCGAATGGGCTGTTCGGGGTCGAAGAAGTCGCCGACCTCGGGCTTGAGGAAACGAATCTGTGGCCGCTCATTCCCCACGAGGACCGGCACCGAAGCGATGCCTTGTGCGCCCTGCGCATCGGTGACGACCAGCTCGACGTTGAAGACGCCCGGTTGATCGAAGGTGATCGTCGGATTCGGTTCGGTGGAAACGATCGTGGGCGGCACGGTGGAGACCGCCGGTTGAGTCTCAGTGGATGAGGCGTTCGCGTCGCCAGTCTTCACGCCAGCATTCCCTGCGGACGGAGTTGGACCGACCTGTGGCGAAATGGCCGCCGCGCGATGGACTCGCCATTCGTACTTCAAGACGCTCCCCGCGTCCTTGTCGAAAGTGCCCTGGCTCGAAAGCGTCACGGTGAGCGGTTGTTTGCCGATGTTGTTCGCGGCCGCAGCGACTGCTTGAGGCGCTCGGTTTCCTGTCACGTAGTCGATGCGGATCAGACGCGAGTCCTTGTTGACGCCCCACGTCTCGCCGTACTCCAAGACGTAGAGTGAACCTTCGGGGCCAAACTTCAGGTCGATTGGCCGGACAAACTTTTGCTCGGGCATGAACGGTTCGATCTGCTGCACGTGGAATTCATCATCGAGGTGGACGAGCTTGATCCAGTGTCGGCTCCATTCATAGATGATCAGCACGCGATCGAGTGCGGCGGGGAACTTGGTCTCCGACTTCAGTTCCTGCGAGAAGTGATAGACCGGTCCCGCGCAGGCCGTTCGCCCACCGCTGGCCAACTCGGGGAACTCTTTCGAGGCGGCCGACGGATACCAGATCAACGCCGGTTGCGCGGGAGGCAACAGCTTCTGGCCGGTGTTGTTAGGGGACTCGTTGATCGGCGCATGCACGTCGAACTGCGTGCCGACCTTTCCTGTTTCAAAGTCATAGTCGAAGTACGCCTGATTGTTGCCGACGAAATAGGGCCAACCGAAATTGCCCGCGCGGCGAGCCTGATTGATCTCGTCATACCC
>JAYVOX010000812.1:0-3092 GCA_043757695.1 Schlesneria sp. | reverse complement strand
GCCGTCAGGCTGCGGGTTCTTAATCGCCGCAGGAAACCCGTGGCCTTACGGCACACGGCTCGCCTGAAACATCTCACTTTTGGCCGCGTGAGGTATAGCTACGCCAGTTATTCCTGCGTTAGCCGTTACTCGCCCCTCGTCTTCATGCCCGAATCGCTCTTCGAGTCCATCTCTTCCGCTGGCTCCTCGGACGCTGGGCTGGCTTTCTTGGACTTGCCTTTCGATTGAGCGGACGCTTCATTGTCCGACTTGGCATCATTCTCTTTCAGCGGCGATCGAACCTCTCCCGCGACGATGACCTTGTACGCCCCCGGAAAGACCACGGAGCCGTTCGCGTGTTTGCGCCCGGAGATTTGGAAATCCTTCACGTCCGGCGGCATCAGAAAATACCAAGCTCCGTCATAGTCTTCGTACACGCACGGGTAAGCCGTTCGTCCGTGAGTCGCGATGAGTTGATGTCCGACACCGCGCACCAGTGCGGGGAGTGCGAGGGTGTCGCGAAAACCGGGGAGAGTTGAGGTGTCCGACTTCTTGGTGATCACCTGGTAATAGGCCGCCGCGAACGATGTCGCCGCCTGTTCCAACTCGCGCATCCGGCTCGCTTCGAGTTCCGCCGTGTGCTTCGCCTGATAGAGCTTGAGGCCCGCGTTGTCCCGGACTTCAACTTTGTAGAACTGAGCCTGCGGTCCCGCACTCAAACGAATGAGAATTCCTTTGGGTGAGCCGCTCAACTGGACCTGCATCAGGCTACTGGAGAGCGGGACGGAGGACTTCTCCAGCTTGGTCAACACGGCCGAAATCATCTCCGACGACTGTCCAATCGACGACTTGCCGACCAAACCCGGCGGCAGATCGAGTGATTCGGCGGTCTCGGCAATCAACTCTCCGCCGAGCCGGTCGCCGAGCGACAGTTGCCAAGCGACACCGCCTGCGATGGCACAGACGACCAGTGCCGTGACAGCCACAATCTTCCAAGCCCCACCCGATTTTCGCGGCTGCAGCTTCGCTGTGGAATATCCACGATCGGGAGCCGACGATTCCGCGAACGCATCGAACGGGTCTGACGAAACGACGGCTTCGGCTTCCTCAGCCGCTTTGATAAAGTTGATCCCAACGTCTTCGACCTCGGGGGACGAGATGAACGGCGTTGAACTGACCGGAGCAAAGGTTGGTTCCGCAACGGACGGCCGTGCGGACTTGGGTTCGACCGGCTGCGACGGTGCCGCTGGTTTCGGGGTCGAGACCTTGGGGACCGTGAGCCTCGTGGAACACTTCGGGCAGCGGCCTTTGCCACCACCGGCGTTGTCGGGCACGCGGATCAGAGACGTGCAATACGGACAGTTGAATTCGATGGCCATGCGTTTCGGGAGTCACTGAGTTGGAGGTCGGAGCGGTTGCCAAACAGGTGGCGGGAACACTCTACTTCATGCCACGTGAGTCGTCACGCCGGAGTAGTGCCACTCACCAGAAACTCATTTGCAAATGTTTCTCAAACCAAAGGCAGGTCTCCCATGCAACGAATCGTCCGATGGTGTCTGGCTCTCGTGAATGTGTCGCTGGGAATAAGTCTGGCCAGCGCGGCGGAGCCAACCGTTGTGGCTTATCCCGATCACTCGAAGCTGTTGGTCGTGCGCGACGCCGCTGGCCAAGAGCGTCCGGTTGTCACGCAGACCGACTGGGCCGAGCGAGTCCGTCACGTCAAAGCCAACATGCAGCTCGTGATGGGGCCACTGCCAGATGCCACGCGCCGTGTGCCGCTCGATTTGGAAGTTGTCAGTGAAGAACAGACGACGAAGTATGTGCGACGCAAGGTGCGGTTCACGCCCGAACCGGATGATCGCGTTCCCGCGTGGGTGCTGATCCCGCGCGAGTTGCCTGCAAACGGCAAGGCTCCCGCGATGCTGTGCCTCCATCAAACGAACAACGTTGGCAAGGATGAGCCTGCCGGACTGGGGGGCCTCCAGTCACTCCATTACGCGCACGAACTGGCCGAGCGAGGCTACGTCTGCATCGTTCCCGATTACCCGTCGTTCGGTGAGTATCGCTACGACTTCAAAGTGAAGGGAGCGCATTACGGCAGCGGCTCGATGAAGGCGATCTGGAACAACCTGCGCGCGGTGGACTTGCTCGAAGCGCTGCCGGAAGTTGATCGGAGTCGCATCGGAGTGATTGGTCATTCGCTGGGAGGCCACAACTCGCTCTTCACCGCCGTGTTCGACGAGCGACTCAAGGCGGTCGTGTCGAGCTGCGGGTTCACGCCGTTCCATGATTACTACGGCGGCAAGGTCGAGGGCTGGACGAGCGACCGCTACATGCCCCGCATCCGCGACGTGTACGAGAACAACGCCGACAAGATTCCGTTCGACTTCTATGAGATTCTCGGCGTCCTCGCCCCGCGCGGTTTCTTCTCGAATTCACCCGTCAACGACAGCAACTTCGACGTGGGCGGTGTTCGCAAAGCCTTCACAAAAGCGAGCGAAGTCTATGCCCTGTTCGAGACCGACGATGCCAAGATAAACATCAGCCGCCTCAAGCTGACCACTCCCGATGCACCGCACGACTTCCCCGCAGCCGAACGCCAAGCGGCCTATCAATGGCTCGACACGATCTTGGCAAAGTGAGGTCTGGCGTCGTTCACCATCTTCTTCTTCATGATCCGTGCTCCGGCCCTGCGATCCGTGCCATCTCTCCCTGTAGGATGGGCACTCTTGCCCGTCCCGACTTGAAGACAGAAACCCGGACGGGCAAGAGTACCCATCCTACATCGCGGTATGACAATTCCTGACGCTCGCCTTACCGCGCGGTTCGATCCCTAGTTCACTCAAACTCGTGACGGAGTGCGGCGAGTTCTTCGCGCAGGATGGGCATCGCGCCGGGGCGACTGGCGACGAGCGAGCCGACTCGGTTGGCGAATGCCAGCGACTTGGCCAATGGCCAACCGGCCAATCGCGTCTGGATCAGAGCGGCGGTGAAGGAGTCACCCGCACCGACGGTATCGACCACTTGCACGGCGATCCCCGGTAGATCGACGACCTCGGTGCGACTCACGGCCAAACACCCGTTGGCTCCGCGCGTGATGCAGACCAACTCCA
>JAYVOX010000811.1:0-3093 GCA_043757695.1 Schlesneria sp. | reverse complement strand
GGGACCCAGGACTGATCGATCTGCAAGAGGTTGAAAACATCCGCTTCAACTGGACTCGACGCGACAATGCATGGTCACTTGGTAGATACTAGGCACTTTGGAAATTCGGATTCGGCGGGCGAGACGCGCCGTTCGCAAACAAAAAATTCACCCCGCCAAATCCGAACTTTCAAAGTGCCTGACCCCGGCTGTTGCATGTCCGACATCAGCATGAACTCGGTCGCGATTCTCAGAATTCTGTCAACACAGTGCGGTGGTCGAGCGTTTACTGAAGTGACAACGCGTTACAAACCGTCACGGAATCGAGCGGCTGGGATACGCATGGCACACGCTGACGACTATGACCGACTGATTCGGCCGTTCGAGGAGCAGATGCTTCAGTCGATCGGGAGGATCGTGCGCGATGTCGATCGGGCGGAAGAAGCGTTGCAGGAGGCAGTCGCCAAAATTTGGGAGGGACGTGAGCGGATCAAGGCTCATCCGAACCCGAAGGCTTATGTGCTGAGTGTCTGTTTGACGGTCGCTCACGATGCGCTGCGGCGAGCACGGCGGCAGGAAGAGGCTCGGCGAGTGATGGAGGCTGAGGCCCGAAGCCGGACCGGAACGCCCGAGCCGCGCGTCGCGCTGGAGGCTCGCGAGGTGGAGGACGAGGTGTTGGCGGCGGTCTCGCGGCTGTCGGCTCAACAGGCGACGGCGGTCTTGCTGCGTCTGATTCATGAACTTCCCTACGAGGAAGTCGCGGAAGCCCTCGGATGTTCCGAGACGACCGCGCGGACTCACGTCGCACTCGGGCGTGACGCACTCGCCCGGTCGCTGGCTCATCTTGCTCCCCCAGTTAGCACGGAGACCAAACGATGAACGGTTCTCACGAATCCAATGAACTGTCGCTGACGGATCGACTCGTGATGGAGTCGATGTCGGCACCGCTGACTGCTGAGACGGAAGCAAAGTTGCGAGGCAAGTTGGCTAGTCTGCGCGAGCAACTGCGGAACGTGGACTCGCCGTCCCCTGCGAAGCCGGTTCACAGCCTCACCACGGCGCTGGCGGTGATGTCGTTGAGCCTGCTGCTCTGCGCGGTGGTGGTGTGGGCCGTGTGGCCGCGCGGATCGGGACGAGCCGTGTCGCACGGAGCCGCGATTCGAGGGCAGGCTCCCACGAAGATCGCTCCCGTCACTTTGCCTTCTCCTGCGATCGGCTTGCCACCACAGACGCCCGGCGACGGAGGTGCGCCGACCGACTCATCGGTTGTCCCCGAGGAAATGAACCTCGCGGCGATCTTGAAGGACGACGAGGGCTACGGGACTCTCACGGGGCAGTTCGTGTTGAGTGGCGCGGCCCCTGCCCGGCCTCCACTCGTGAACGGCCCGACCGCCGTTCGAGGTTTTCCCGCGAAATGCAACCCGATCATTCCCGACGAGTCGCTGCTGCTCGATCGCGCCACGAGCGGGGTCGAAAACATCGTTGTCTTTCTGCCGAAGGCGCCGGCAACCATTCATCCCGCGTTGGTCGGTCGAAATCTCCCGCCGGTGAAGTTCGACGCCACGTGCGGTCGGTTCGTGCCGCATGTGATGTTTGCTCAGACGACTCAGGCGGTCGTGTGCCGTTCGCTCGACCCGCTCAGTTACAATGTTCACACGAATCCATGGAAGAACCTGCAAATGAACTTCATCGTGGGTCCGACTTCCGTCCCCGTCGCGGTCACTCCTAAAGTTGCCGAACGGCTACCGTTCAAGGTGGTCGATGACATGCATCCGTGGATGTCGGCCTATTGGCTGATCCTCGATCATCCGTATGCGGTCATCACGGCGAAGGACGGCCGGTTCGCGATTCGCCAACTCCCCGTGGGAACACACGAATTCAAAGTCTGGCACGAACGAGCCGGTTACGTGAACAAGTCACTCTCGGTGACAATCGAGTCGCAGCAACAGACTGATCTCGGCCAGATCATGATCCCTGTCGAGCGAATGAAGGGGTGAGTCACACACCCGGCGAACCTATTCACTCGCGGACGATGACGGAGCGGGCTTCGGTGGGACGGTCGGAGTGGAGACGGAGCGTGACGAGGCCAGTGGCGGATTGGACGGCGGGGTGGAACTCGGCCGGGGTTTGAACGGGGAGTTTGTCGTCGTGGGAGACGAAGGTTCCGGGTTGCAGGCCCGCCGCGTGAGCGGCTGTTTCATCGGCCACCTTGATGACCACCACGGCTCGGCGATACGGAGTTTGCGTGGGATCTCGGGTCGAGTACTTCGCGCGAACGGTGTTCAACCGCGAACGATCGCGACTTCTGGGCTGCGTAATTCGCGCGGGTCACTCGTACCGCAGCGCTTCAATCGGGTCGAGGCGACTGGCGCGGCGCGCGGGATAGAAACCGAAGAAAACTCCCACCCCAGCGGCAAACACGAAGGCGACGATCCCGGCGGTGAACGAGACCTCGTGCTTCCACTTCGTCCCACTGGTCACGGCGTTGATGAGTGAGACCAGCCCGACGGACGCTCCCACGCCGAGCAAAAATCCGATCACACCACCGATGCACGACAGCAGCACGGCCTCCACCAAGAACTGTCGCAGGATGTCTCCCGATGTCGCTCCGACGGCCATGCGAATGCCGATCTCTCGCGTTCGTTCCGTCACGGAGACCAGCATGATGTTCATGATCCCGACGCCGCCGACCACGAGCGAAATCCCCGCGATACAGGCGAGCATCAGTGTCAGCGTGCCGGTAATCATGCCGAAGACGTTGGCGATCTCGGTCGTGTTCTGCACGAGATAATCGCGCGGCGTTCCCGGCTGAATGCGATGCCGTTCCGACAACAGTTGGTCGATTTCGTTCTGAGCGTCCAGCATCAGCTTCGTCGAACGCGCCGACGCCATGATCGCGTTCACGTTGTCAAACTCCGACCCGCGCAGTCGCTTGCGAACCGTTGAGATCGGCATCAACACGATGTTGTCCTGATCTTGGCCAACCATGTTCGCTCCCTTCTTTTCGAGGACGCCGATCACTCGAAAGGGGATGTTCTTGATCCGAATCGTCTGCCCGATCGGATCAGTCGTCTGAAACAGTTTGACCACCAGCGTGTGCCCGATCACGCAGAC